>NZ_ATHV01000043.1 GCF_000422205.1 Desulfovibrio sp. X2 | reverse complement strand
CGGAGCCGAAATCCCGCCCGAAGTTGCCGATGGGGAGTGACCTCCCCAGCCCCCTCCGCTCACGAATGAAAAGTTGATCCGGGCGCCTCTTCCCTCTCCTTTGCCGAGAGCCTTCAAAGGCGCTCGCTGTTCTCGCCGCGGCAAAGGAGATGCGTGCGGGCCGGATTTTTCGCCGTCCGGCGAAAAACACGGCCCGATCTTCACGTCCGCACATGGCGCACGACCGTGCCCGCCGCGACCGGACCGGCCGTCTTCCGGCGTCCGGCCAAGCCCCGCGAAGCGAAGCAAAAAATTTAGGGGGATGGGAGGGATGGGGTGTGGGGAAGGGAGGGAAGGACCCCTTTTTAAAGGGGTCCTTCCCTCCCTTCCCCACGATAAATCGATCGCAGATGGAGTTTTTTCAGCGCCCTGATGACAGCAAGGAGCGCAGAACGCGCAGATTCTCGCGATCCTGGCGGAGATTTTTCTCCTTGGGCGTCTCCAGGCACATGGGGAGGGCGGTCAGGCGGGGGTCGTTCAGGATCTGGGCGAAGCCCGCGCGGCCGATCTCGCCTTCGCCGATGTGCTGGTGGCGGTCCTTGTGCTCGCCGAGCCCCTGCATGGAGTCGTTCAGGTGCACGAGGCGCAGGCGCGAGAGGCCGAAGGCGGCCTCGATGCGTTCGCTGGTCGCGGCCCAGGCCTCGGAGGTGCGCAGGTCGTGCCCGGCCGCGAAGCCGTGGCAGGTGTCCCAGCAGACCGCCAGCCGCGCGTCGTCGGCCCCGAAGCGCGAGGCCGCGAGGATCGCGGCCAGCTCCTCGGGGTCCGCGCCGAGCGTGGTGCCCTGGCCCGCCGTGTTCTCGAGGAGCACGCCGGGCTTGGCGGTCTTTCCTCCGGATTCCTCGTCCGCCGTCTTGAGGGCCGCGTCCAGCCCCGCGGCCACGCGCGCGATCCCGGCCTCTGTGCCGGAACCCACGTGGGCGCCCGGGTGGAGCACGGTCCAGGCGATGCCGAGGCGCGCGCAGCGCGAGAGCTCCGCGGCCAGGGCGTTGATGGAGCGCTGCCAAAGCGCGTCGTCCGGGGAGGCGAGGTTGATGAGGTAGGAGGCGTGGGAGAAGACGTGGGGGAAGGGCCACGTCGCCCAGGCAGCGGCGAAGGCCGTGGCCTCCTCGTCGGAGATGGGCGCGGCGGACCACTGGCGCTGGTTGCGCGTGAAGAGCTGCATGGCCTCGCCGTGTACGGCCTCGATGTGCGAGAACGCCAGGTGCAGCCCGCCCGCCGTGGGCATGTGCGCGCCGAGAAAGGGCATCAGCGGCCGTCCCCGCCAGAAGTGCCGCCGCCCGTGCCGCCCGTGTACTCGCCCTGCGGCAGGAGCCTGCCCTGCGGCACCAGGGAGAAGTAGCACCAGGCCGTGATCTCGCGCCCGCTGTCCAGGACGACCGGAATCCGCCGCCGCTCGTAGACGCGCGGGTGCTCCTCCAGGGCGTCCAGGGTCATGAGCATGGCGTCCGAGACCTCGTAGACCTCGCCCGCCACGGTGTAGCGCGCCTCCTCCTGCACGAGGTAGGGGCAGTCGGCCAGGTACATGGCGTAGCGGTCCACGCTCCTGGCCCCGCCGAGCAGGCGCGCGCCGTGCATGAAATGGTGGTTGGTGAAGCCCCGGCGCAGCGTGCCGTAGACGAAGACCCGATTGAGGCTCACGCCCCCTCCCTCTGGCCGAGGTCCGCGAGCACGCGGCCGAAATGGTCCCAGGCCAGGGCCAGGTCGGCCTGCGCCAGCCGCGCGACCTCCTCGTCCGTGTACTTGCCCTCGAGCTTCACCCTGTTGCCCGCGATGTGGCCGATCTGGGCCGGTGTCCTGGCCCGCGCGAGGCTCGAGTGCTGCACGTGGCGCACGGCGAGCCGCCCCTCGTAGAAGCTCGGGAAGCCTTTGAGCGTGGAGCGCATGTCGCGCTCCAGGTCGTCGAACTGGGTGGGCGTGAAGCGCACGTCGAAGGCGCCTGCCGCCTCGAGGGCCTCGCGGTGGATGGCGTGGCAGCAGCCCGAGACCGAGCAGCAGGGCCGGGCGTAGGTGAACAGGCCGTTGTCCGCCTGGCCCGCGCAGTTGTCGAAGATGCCGATGCGCTCGCGCGGCTCGTCGGCGGGCCGGTCCGGGTCGGGCGGCGGCGGGGGGAAGAGGTGGTAGTCCGCGGACTGCAGGCCGTAGGGCGGGCGCGGCTCGGTGATGCGGCAGCCCACGGCGCCGACCCGGCCGCCTCCCGCCCGCGCCGCCTCGCCCGCACAGAGGAGCTTCGCCAGCCAGTCCGGGGGCAGGAGAACGTCGTCGTCCAGGAAGACGGCCCACTCGGCCGATGCGACCTCGGGCAGGGAGAGCAGCCAGTTGCGGGCGGCCGGGGCGCCCACGTTGACCGGCAGGCGGACCGTGAGCAGGCGGTCTTCGCCCGCGCCGTCCGCGCCGAAGCGGCCGCGCTGCGCCTCGAGCATCTCCCAGGTGCCGTCCGTGGAGCCGTTGTCCAGGACCGCCACCCGCGCCCGGCCGAGGTCCGAGGCGGCCAGGGAGTCGAGGGTGGCGGCGAGGAGCTCGCGCTTGTTCCAGGAGTAGAGGCAGACCGCGGCGGGGATGCGGCCGGTCAGGCCCGGCTCGGGCGTTGCCGGGTGCGAGAGGGCGTGCAGCCGAAGCGCCAGGTTGGCGTGCCAGGGCATGGCCGCGAAGAGCTTGGCGTACACGGCCCGGGCCGCGTCCTCCTCGCCCGCCAGGGCCAGGAGCTCGGCCCTGCGCTGCGCGGCCCAGCCGCCCCAGGGCTCGGGCAGCACGGCGAGCGCCGCCAGGGCCTTGGGGCCGGGCTCGAAATGGAAGGCCAGCTCGGCGCGCAGCCGCTCGCGCAGTCCCCTGGCCTCGGGCGGCAGGGCGCAGGCCGCGAGCAGCTCGCCCGCGAGCTCGGGCACGCCCATGCGCACCAGGGTGTCCCAGGCGCGGCACAGCGCCACGGCGCCCACGCCGGGCCGCGGCATGAGCGGCAGCAGCAGGTGCACGAGCAGCCCCGGCTCCGGCGCGGCCAGCAGGGCGGAAAGGGGGGCCGCGACGTTCTCCGGCAGGTGCGCCGTGGCTAGGCTCGCGCAGGCTGCGGCCACGTCCGCCGTCTCCTTGCCGATGATGCGCTGCGAGGCGCCCTGGGCGGCCTCCTCGGCCAGCGCCCTGGCGAAGAGCGGGGCGAACTGCGGGTCCACGGGCCGCGTCTGCCAGCTCCAGGCGGCCAGCACCGCCCTGGCCGGGGCGAACTCCGGCCTGGACCCGGCCAGGTGGGCGAAGAGGCGCAGGAACCCGGCCTGGGTACGCGGCTCCTCGCAGCCGTAGGCCCAGGTGGGCGCGATCTCGCGCAGGCACGCGTGCAGCGGGGGCAGCGAAGGGGGCGGGGCAAAGGCATCGGAACGCATGCGGGGGAACATACGGGCAAAGTCCGGCGCAGGCAACGCCGGGAGGAGGCGCGGCCGGGACGCAGCCCCTTTACGCCCGGGCGCTTTTGTCTTACCAGGGCGGCGTCGGCCAATCATCACCAGCGACCGCGCGCCGGTCCGGGGCGGATTTCCCCGAGATCCCCGGGCAGCAGCGGTGCAACCGCCAAGGAGAACTGCCCCATGCGGCTCGCGGAACGGCTTTCGCGGATCAAGCCCTCGGCCACCCTGGCCATCAACGCCAAGACGCAGGAACTGCGCGCCCAGGGCCGCCAGGTGGTCAGCCTGGCCGTGGGCGAGCCCGACTTCCCCACCCCGGAGCACATCTGCGCGGCGGCCAAGGAGGCCATCGAGCAGGGCTTCACCCGCTACACCGCGGTGCCCGGCATCCCGGAGCTGCGGGAGCAGGCCGCCAGGTACTACGAGCGCTTCTACGGCGTGTCGGCGCCCAAGGAGGCGGTGATCCTCTCCAACGGCGGCAAGCAGGCCCTGTACAACCTCTTCCTGGCCCTGCTCGGGCCCGGCGACGAGGTCCTCCTGCCCGCGCCCTACTGGGTCAGCTACCCGGACATGGTGGCCCTGGCCGACGCCGCGTGCGTGCCCGTGCCCGCCGGGGCGGACAAGAACTACCTGGTCGACGTGGACGACCTCGAGTCCGCGGCCACGCCGCGCACCCGGGCGCTCATCCTGAACTCGCCCTCCAACCCCACGGGCTGCTGCTACACCCAGGCCCAGCTCGACGCCATCGCCGAGTGGGCCGTGGCGCGGGGCATATTCGTCATCTCCGACGAGGTGTACGACCGCCTGGTCTACGCCCCGGCCGAACCGGCCACGCTCTCGCCCTGGTGGAAGAAGCACCCGGAGAACTTCGCGATCATCGGCGCCCTGTCCAAGACCTTCTGCATGACCGGCTGGCGCGTGGGCTGGTGCCTGGCGCACCCCGACCTGGTCAAGGCCATGGTCAAGATCCAGGGCCAGTCGACCTCCAACGTCTGCTCCATCACCCAGAAGGCGGCCCTGGCCGCCCTGACCGGCCCCTGGGACCTGGTGGAGGAGATGAAGACCGCCTTCGCGCGCCGCCGCGACCTGGTGCTCGAGGCCATCGCCACCTGGCCGGGCGCGGTCTGCCCCAAGCCCGACGGCGCGTTCTACGCCTTCCCGGACGTGAGCGCCTGCTACACCGCGCAAATCCCGGACTCCACGACCCTGTGCACGAAGCTCCTGGAAGAGGCCGAAACGGCCCTGGTGCCGGGCGCGGCCTTCGGCGACGACCGCTGCATCCGCATCTCCTACGCCCTGGACGACGCCACCCTGGCGCGGGCCATGGAGCGCATCGGCGCGGTGCTGCGCGGCAAGTAGCCCTTCCGCCTTGCGAAATCAGCGCGGGAGACGGCCCAGGGCCGTCTCCCGCGTTCTTTTTCAGGGCGCTCAGGCGCGCTCGCGGGCCCCTGGGGAGTCCTTCTTCGAGCCCGCTCCCGGACTCCCGGGAAAAGTCCCGTCCCGCAAAAAAGATGCTTGCAAGCGATGGCAAAGAATCATTATCTGAATGATCATGTAAATGAGAACCCTGGAACAAGGCAGGGTAATTGACTATTTCGCTTGTTCAAGGCTTCACAAACTATGGCGTCTCGTCTAGTATGGATTCGATTGCTGAGGGGATACCTGCGCGGAACGAGAAGGGAGCGGAAACATGAAGCTTTCGACCAGGAGCCGTTACGGCACAAGGATGTTGCTCGACATTGCCCTGCACAGCGGGGAAGGGCCGGTCACGGTCATGGAGATCTCCGAGCGGACTGACCTGCCGGTCAAATACCTCGAAAAGCTGGTCCGCCTTCTCAAGAAGGGCAAGTACATCAAGAGCAAGCGCGGCCCCAAGGGCGGACACGTCCTGGCCAAGGACCCGGCCGAGATCACCATGGGCGCCATCGTGCGCGACCTCGAGGGCGGCCTCTCCCTGACCGAGTGCGTGGCCGGCCGCAACGACTGTCCCAAGATGCCCACCTGCATCACGCGCAGGGTGTGGGCCGTGGCCACCGAGGCCATGCTCAGGGAGCTCGACAACATCACCCTGGGCGACCTCATGGCCGAAGCCCGCGACGTGAACTGCCAGCTCTAGGAACCAAGACGGGCTTGGCGCGAAGAGCCCGAGTCCGCGAAACGCGCTGTGCGCCGCCCTTGGCATTGCCCGGCGGCGCGCAGGCCCGTCTCGCGTGCCCCGCGCCCGCCTCCCGTCCGGAGATGCCTACCCGGCCGCGCGCCGGCGCACGGCCCGGCGTTCCCCGTCCTGCGCGCAGGTCTCGCGCCGCTCTCCCGCACCGGACCGGCCGAGCCTGCTCGGCCTGACCTCGATGCGGTAGCCGCACCAGCAGCAGCTGTGCTCCACCTGCGTCATCATCACGGCCGGGCCGTGGAAGCAGTGCTCGCCGTGCGGCGAGTACGGGCAGTCCCAGCGCGGATCGTGTTCCCGTTCATGGACGAAGATGCGCCGTACGCGCTCGAGCAAACCGGTCATTCTCCCCCCTCGGCGCCTGCGCGCCCCAGTCTGCGTTGTGCCTTGGTTCCCTGTCCTGCGGTCGGTTCGGCCCGAGGAACGCGGTTCAGCCAATTGAACACACCTTCTTGACGATCCCGTGGCGAGGGAGCACAACCCGGAAGGCCCGGCCGCGCCGCCCGTCGCGGCGCCGCGGCCGGAGCAGACGCCGCCGCGCGTGGCCCGCTGCCCGGGCACGCCCAGACGGCGGAGGATCCGCCATGTTCCGCATCCTGGTTCTCGTCTTCTGCCTCGTGGCCCTGCCCGCGCACGCCGCGGGCCAGCCCGTCGTGCTCCTGCCCGCCGCCCTGGCCGGCTCGCTCGCCTCCCTCGGCCTGCCCGGCTCGCCGCAGGCCGTCGTCTGGCACGACGCAAACGAGGCCCTGCGCCTCCTGCAGGCCGGACCCCAGGGCTCCCCGCCCGCCCTGGCCGTGCTGCCCGCCCGCGCTGCCGACGAGGCCGTGCGCCAGGGGCTGCTCGCCCCCCTGCCGCCCGAGGAGGCCGCCGCCTCGCCGGACTCCCTGCGCCTGCCCTCGGACCCCGACGCGAACCTCGCCCGGCCCTGGCTCTGGGACGCCACGGGCATCGGCTACGACGCCCTGGCCGCGAGCCCGCCCGCGAGCCTCAAGGAGCTCTGGATGCCCGGCCACGCAGGCAGCGTGGCCCTGCCCGACGACGCCGAGCGAGTCATGGAGATGACCCTGCTCCTCCTCGGCTACCCGGCCGACGACGCCGACCCCGGCCACATCGACCAGGCCCGGCAGTTCCTCTCCGGCCTCGTGCCCCGCGCCCTGGTGGGGGCCAGTCCGGCCTTCGCGCCGCTCGCCGACGGCTCGGCGGGCATCGGCATCTTCAACGCCACGGACGTGGCCCGCGCGCGGCGCGACGCCGTGCTGCCCCGCGCCGACTTCGCCGCACCCGAGGACGGCTTCCTGCTGCGCCCGCTCTACGTGGTCCTGCCCAAGACCGCGTCCGCGGACGCCCAGGCCCTGGCCCAGGCGCTGCTCACGCCCGAGGCCGAGGTCCGGGCCGCCGCCGCGAGCCTCATGGCCCCGGCCGATCCCGCGGCCGTGAGCCTGCTGCCGCCCGAGCTGCGCGCCCTGCCGCCCGCCTCCCTCTCCCCCGAGACCCTGCGCCTGGGGCGCCTGGCCCTGCCCACGCCGGACGCCCTGGCCGCCTACCGCGCGGCCTGGAAGGCGCTTCGCGCGCTGCCCGGCGCGAAGTCCAGCGCAGTGTCTCCCACGTTGCCTTGAGCGGGCAAAATGGCTATGCATCATTCATGAGTAAACTTGCCCCCGCCTTCCTGACGCTTCTCGCGCTTCTCGCCCTGTGCGCCCCTGTCCGGGCGCAGGCGGCCTCCGCGGCCGACGACCTGCGCGTCACGCCCGTGGTCCGGGCCGTGCAGAAGGTGGCCCCGTCCGTGGTCAGCATCACCACCCTGAGCGAGGGCGAGCGCAGCATCGGCCCCTTCGGCGCCCTGCCGCCGTACTACCAGCAGTTCTTCGGCAACCTGCCCAAGCAGCGCTTCCGCTACGAGTCCCTGGGCTCGGGCGTGATCCTCGACGGCGCGCACCGCCTGGTCCTGACCAACGCCCACGTCATCGCCAACGCCCAGGAGATCAAGGTCCATCTCGTGGACGGCCGCAGCTTCGACGCCGAGCTCGTGGGCTCGGACCCGGATTTCGACATCGCCGTGCTGCGCCTCGCGGGCCAGGGCGACCTGCCCCAGGCCGAGGTCGGCGACTCCTCGAACCTGCTCATCGGCGAGACCGTCATCGCCATCGGCAACCCCTACGGCTACTCCAACACCGTGACCACCGGCGTGGTCTCGGCCCTCGGCCGCTCCGTGGTCACCCAGAACGGCGCCTACACGGACTTCATCCAGACCGACGCGGCCATCAACCCGGGCAACTCCGGCGGCCCCCTGGTCAACATCCTGGGCCAGGTCATCGGCATCAACACCGCGATCATGGCCAAGGCCGAGAACATCGGCTTCGCCATCCCCATCGCCAAGGCCGAGCGCGTGGTGCACGAGCTTCTGCAGACCGGCCGCGTGGACCACGTCTGGCTCGGCCTCTCGGGCCAGGACATGGACCAGGCCATGGCCAGCTACTTCCGCCTGCCCCAGCCCCAGGGCCTCCTGATCACCGACGTCGCGCCCGGACTGCCCGCGGCCAAGGCCGGACTCAAGCCCGGCGACGTGATCATGCGCATGGACGGCGTGGTCGTAGAGGACCGAGACCACTACAGCCAGCTCCTGCGCAGCTACACCAAGGGCGAGGCCGTGCGCCTGGACGTCATGCGCCAGGGCAAGAGCATGCAGGTGGAGGTCACGCCCGTGCCCTTCACCCGCGACGACGCCCTGGGCGTGGCCTGGGAGCGCTGGGGCCTGCGCCTGGGCAAGCCGTCGGGCGAGGGCATGACCGTGACCGGCGTGCGCGACGGGTCGCCCGCGGCCAAGACCGGCTTCAAGACCGGCGACCACATCTTCCAGATCGGCAACGTGCGCCTGAAGAGCGAGGACGACGTGGTGCGCGCCGTGACCCTGAACCGCATGCGCAGCATGCTGCTCATGGGCGTCTCGCGCCAGGGACGGCTCTACCGGGTCAACATGGGCGTCTAGGACCATGCGCCGGGCCGTTCTCTCCGACATCCACGGCAACCTCCACGCCCTCACGGCCGTGCTCGACGACGTGGAGTTCGTGCGCGCCGACGAGATCCTCACCCTCGGCGACAACATCGGCTACGGCGGGGACCCCGAGCCCGTGGTCGAGCTGCTGCACGAGCGCGGCGTCTCCTCGTGCCTGGGCAACCACGAGCTGGCCCTGGCGGACCCCCTGGAGGCCGAGGCCCTGAACCCCCACGCCGCACAGGCCCTGGCCCGCACCCGCGACCTCATGTCCGAGGACGCCCAGGCCCTGGCCGCGGGCTACCCCCGGGTGATCATCCGCGGCGGCGCGCGCTTCGTGCACGGCGCCCCGCCCGACCGCGTGGACGAATACCTCTTCCGCTACAGCCGCGAAGGCCGCATGGAGGAGCTCTTCGAGGAGTTCTCCGAGCGCCTGTGCTTCTGCGGCCACACCCACGAGCTGCGCCTCTTCCTCTCCGACGGCGTGGACGTGACGCGCATAAAGCCCGGCCCGGGCATCCAGCCCCTGGACCCGGACACGCGCTACGTGGTCAACGCCGGGGCCGTGGGCCAGCCGCGCGACGGCGACCCGCGCGCCAAGTACGTCCTCTGGGACGACGAGCGCGACACCCTGGACATCCGCTACGTGGACTACGACGTCGACGCCGCGGCGCGCCGCATCCTCCGGCAGGGCCTGCCGCGCCTCTACGCGGACCGCCTCTACGGCTGAGCGGGCACAGACATGCGGCACATCGGCAAGTACGAAATCCTCGGCCTGCTCGGGAAGGGCGGCATGGGTCGGGTCTACAAGGTCCGCCTGCCCGTGGCCGGACGCGTGCTGGCGCTCAAGCTCCTGGCCCCGGACGAGACCCTTTCCGTGCTCCTGGGCGACGACGAGATAGAGCGCCGCTTCGCGGCCGAGGCCGCGCTGCTCGGCGGCCTGCGCCACCCCCGCCTGGCCGCGGTCACGGACTTCGACCGCGACGAGCGCGGCCGCCCCTTCTACTGCATGGAGTTCTACTGCCAAAACCTCGGCCTCGTGCTCGGCGAGACCTACCACGCCGAGGAGGCCGCCCGCGCCCTGCCCGTGGACACCGCCGTGCGCCTGGCCCTGGAGCTGCTCGACGGCCTCGCCCTGCTGCACGAGGCGGGCATCCTGCACCGCGACCTCAAGCCCTTCAACGTCATGCTCGACGACGAGGACCACGTGCGGCTCATCGACTTCGGCCTCTCGGCCCGGCGCGGCGAGCGCCACGCCACGCCGAGCGGCATGGCCGTGGGCACGCCCTTCTACACCGCGCCCGAGCAGGAGGCCGACCCGGACAATGCCGACGAGCGCGCCGACCTCTACTCCGTGGGCGTGATCTGCTGGCGCATGTTCACCGGCCGCCTGCCCGCCGAGCGCGCGGACGAGCGCCGCCGCGCCTCCTCCCTGGAGCCCGGGCTGCTCGAAGCCTTCGACGACTTCCTCGCCCGCGCCGTCCACCCCGAGCCCGGAAGCCGCTTCCAGACCGCCCCGGCCATGGCCCAGGCCCTGCGCGACGCCCACAGGGACTGGCGCGCCGCCCTGAGCCAGGTCTGCTCCCTGCTCGACCCGACCATTGCCCCCGAGACCCCGGCCCCGCCGCGCCCCCGCGCCGAACCGCGCACCGTGCGCGCCGCGGACGCCTCCGCCGTCTTTCCCCTCGACCACCTCTCGCGGCCCGCCGCGTCCTCCTCCGCCGACTTCGAGCCCGCCGCGCCCGGCACGGTCCTCGACCGGACAACGGGCCTCTGCTGGCAGCAGTCCGGCAGCCACCGGCCCCTTGACTGGGCCGCCGCGCGTGCCTACTGCTCCCGTCTGAACGAGCGACGCTTCGCCGGGCGCACCGGCTGGCGCCTGCCCACCGTGGACGAGCTGGCGGGCATCGTCGGACGCGCACCCGGCGCGGACGGCTACTGCCTCGACCCCGTCTTCGACCGGGCCCAGCGCCGCCTGTGGACCGCCGACCGCAAGTCCATGCGCTCCGCATGGTTCGCCGACGCGATCCTCGGCTACGTCTCCTGGCTCGACGCCGACTGCCTGCTGCACGTCAGGGCCGTCTGCCCCACGCACCCCGAAGGAACCGAGACCGCATGACCAAGAAATCCTGCACCCGCTGCGGCACCTGCTGCGAGAACGGCGGACCCGCCCTGCACGGCGAGGACGCCTGCCTCATGGGCACCGTGCTCTCCTTCTCCGACCTCGTCACCCTGCGCGCCGGAGAGCCCGCGCACGACCAGATCGCCGACGAGATCCGACCCCTGGAGCGCGAGATCGTCAAGCTCGCGGGCCGCGACCCCCTCACCGGCCGCTGGGCCTGCCGCTTCCATACCGGCGAAGGCTGCGCCATCTACGCCGACCGCCCCATGGAATGCCGCCTGCTCGACTGCCGCGACACCGCCGCCCTGGTCGCGGCCTACGACGTCGACCGCCTCACCCGCCTCGACCTCCTGCCCGACAAGAGCCCGCCCGTGCTCCTCATCGTCCAGCACGAGGAATCCTGCCCCGCGGGCCGGGCCCTCGAGCTCGCCAAAAGCGACGACCCCGAGGACGCGCGGACCCTCAAGGAAATGATCGCCTACGACCATGCCCTGCGCGACACCCTGGCCGAAAAGGGGCTGGGTCGGAGCGAGCTGCTTTTTTTGTTGGGCAGGCCGCTGGATGTGGTGCTGAAGCCGGTGCTGGAAGAGAAGAAAGAGAAGAAATAAGAGGCAAGATGCCTCCGGCGGCCAGGGAGGGGGCTGCGCGCCCCCTCCCTGGACCCTCCC
>NZ_ATHV01000042.1 GCF_000422205.1 Desulfovibrio sp. X2 | reverse complement strand
CCCCCCCCCCGCCGGAGGCATGCCGCCTACACCGCGCAGTCCGCCCCGTGCGGGGGCGGGGCGTCGTCGCGCACGCGGGTCTTGTCCACGGCGATGGGCATGATCATGAAGGGGATGCCGTGCCTGCACATCTGCCGTTGCAGGGAGAAGACCACGGAGTTGTGCAGGATGCGGGTGAGGAAGGTCTCCTTCTCGAAGACGATCTGCCCGCCGAAGAAGACGGCCCTGGGGAAGCGCTCGACCAGGGCGGGGGCCAGGGCCATGACCTCCTGGGCCACTTCGGTGCCCACGGCCCAGTGGGCCTCGGCCGCGTAGCCGCGCGCCTGCATGAGGCGGGTGTAGCGGGAGAGCCCCCGCTCCATGGACTTCTTGAGGTTGGCCAGCTCTTCCGGGGTCTTGAAGACCGAGGCGTCGACCACGCCGACCTGCAGGAAGACGAAGTTCCTGAAGTCGTGGCGGTAGTAGCGGAAGACGTCGAACAGGGTGTGCAGGCCCAGGCCGTTGAAGCCGTTGACCAGGAGCACGGCCGTGGGCGCGTCCGGGTCGATCTCGGGCGGGCCGCTTCTCTCCTGCCCGGCGCAGGCGTCGTGCTCGCCGGGGCCGGACGCGGGGGCGCGGGCGGGCACCTCGGTGCAGGCGTCGTCCGCGCCCTCGGGCGGCACGAGCACGTCGAGCGAGCGCAGCAGGCGGCCCACGCCGTCGTAATGGCGCCGCACGGCCACGGCCAGCCAGATGAGGCAGCCGGTGATGACCAGGGTGACCCAGCCGCCCTCGTCGAACTTCACGGCGATGACCGAGACGAGGATGAAGGCGGTCATGGCCAGGCCCAGGCCGTTCACGAGCAGGCGGCGCCAGGCGTGGCCCACGCTGCGGCGCTCGCGCCACCAGTGCAGCACCATGCCGAGCTGCGAGAGCACGAAGGTGATGAAGACGTTGATGGAGTAGAGCACGATGAGCAGGTCCACGGAGCCGCGCGTGGCGAGCAGCAGGAGCATGGCCGCCCCGCCCATGAGCAGGATGCCGTTCTCCGTGACCAGCCGGTCCGAGAGGCTGGCGAAGCGCGTGGGCAGCCAGCGGTCCAGGGCCATGTTGGCCATGACGCGCGGCCCGTCCACGAAGCCCGCCTGCGCGGCCACGAAGAGCAGCAGCGCCTCCGAGGCCAGGGTGAGCATGACGAAGCCCTGGCCCCAGGGCGCGGGCCAGCGGGCCGTGACCGCGGAAAAGGCCACGGCGTTCAGCGTCATGCCCGGGTGGTCGGACACGTTGAACAGCAGGTAGAGCAGGATGATGCCGATGACGGTCACCGAGAGCGACGTGGCCATGTAGAGCATGGTCCGCTTGCCCGTGGCCACCTTGGGCTCGCGCAGGATGGGCAGGCCGTTGGACACGGCCTCGATGCCCGTGTACGTGCCCGCGCCCATGGAATAGGCGCGCAGCAGCACCACCACCAGCCCGACCGCGCCGAGCTCGGAATGCGCCGCCGAGAGGTCGCGGCCGAGCCGCGTGGCCACCTCGCCCACCGCGGCCAGGTGCGTGCCCAGGCCCATGGCGATGACCACGATGTGCGTGATCACGAAGACCATGAAGACCGGCACCAGCACCTTCACCGACTCCTTGACCCCGCGCAGGTTCATGAACGTGAGCAGCAGCACGCCCGCCGCGGCCAGATGGATGCGGTAGGCCGCCCAGGCGGGCGGCAGGAAGCTGAACACCGCGTCCGCGCCCGAGGCGATGGAGATGGTGATGGTCAGCACGTAGTCGATGAGCAGCGCGCTGCCCGAGATCATGCCCAGGTGCGGCGAAAGCAGCCTGGAGGCCACGATGTACCCGCCGCCGCCCGACGGGAACAGCTCGATGATCTGCGAGTACGAGGCGCTGATCACGAAGATCGTCAGCGCCGAGGCCAGGGCCACCACCAGCGCCAGCACCGTGTGCCGTCCGAGCGCCAGATAGGCCTCGGCCGGGCCGTAGCAGGACGAGGACAGGCCGTCCGCGCCTAAGCCCACCCAGGCGAAGAAGGCGATCAGCGAAAGCTTGTGGAAGATGGAATGGTCGCCGAGGTCGAGGCTGCCGCCCACCAGCAGGCGGCGCAGGCCGCCCCCGGAAGGCCCCGCGGACCCGGCTCGCTTGGAATCGTTCATCTGGTCCTCCTGTGCGCCTCATGGGCGCGTCGCTGCGCGGCAGCCGCCGCGCGGATACGGCCGGACACGCTCCCGCGCCCCGCGCAGGCCGCAACACGGCCGTGCGCGGGCTCGGATGCGGCCCGGGACACGAAAACGACTATCCCGTGGGAATCAGGAGGAAGGCGGCGGCGCGCTGCAGTCCGCCCACAACGGGCAGGCCGAGCCGGTGCGCACGGCAATGCCGGACGCATGGCGCCACATGAACGATCGCGGGATGGAAGTGCGGAATCCACGGCGCGCAGGCGCGCCGCACAGGCGGAAAGAAACCATGTGCAAACCTCCGGCTTTTCGGAGGCGGGCGCGCACCCGGCGTGCCCGTCCCTTCGACGCTTGCGAGGTTAGCTGACGGGCTCGGGCCGAAAGGTGCCCTATGCGCTCGCGCGCAATTCGCCCCAAGAATTGGGTCCCCCGCTCCCGGACCATCCGGGACTCAGCGTTAGCGCGGATAATAGTGCCGGGCGAGTCGGGCGTCAATATGGGGGAGCAGTGGGACGTGGCGTGGATGAAGAATGCCTCCGGCGGCCAGGACGGGGGCTGCGCGCCCCCTTCCTGGACCTTCCCCGCGCCAGGCTGAGCCTGGACCCGTTCCGCGCGCGGCCCGCCCGGAGATAGGACACGGGCGACCTGGGCGTGGGAGGCTTGTCGGGGATGGGGTGTGACCGTGCGCCGTGGGGTGGAGGGGGAAGAATCGGGCCGTATTTTTCGCCGGACGGCGAAAAATCCGG
>NZ_ATHV01000041.1 GCF_000422205.1 Desulfovibrio sp. X2 | reverse complement strand
GCAGGCAAAGGAGATGGTGGCGGCCGTTTTTTCCGCCGTCCGGCGGGAAAAACGGGCCGATTCTTCCTCCTCCGCCCACGGCGCACGACCGCCCTGCCCGGCAGCCCCCCACGCCCGGGCTGCCCGTGTTCGGAGGCCCTGCGTAGCGCATGCGAAGGGAGGTCAAGGGGTAACCCCTTGCGAGGGTGGGTGCAGGGAGGGGCGAGGAGCCCCTTCCTGCCGGGAGGGTCCAGGGAGGGCAGCGCCCTCCCTGGCCGCCGGAGGCGGTCGGTCTGTTCCTATTTCATCGTGCCGATCAGCTCGCGCAGGTCGACGGCGAGGCGGGCGACGTGGCGCACGCCTTCCGCGGCCTCCTGCATGACGGCGGCGCTGTGCCGGGCGATGGTGTTGATCTCGTCGGTGGAGGTGTTGATCTCTTCGCTGGTGGCGGACTGCTGTTCGGAGGCGGTGGCTATGGCGCGCACCTCGTCGGCGGTGCCTTCGGCCAGGCCCACGATCTCGCGCAGCGCCGAGCCCGAGCGTCCGGCGAGGTCGGCGCTCTTGTCCACGGCGGCGCTGGCGGCGTCCGAGGCGGCGATGTTCTCGGCCACGCCGCGCTGGATGGTCTCCACGGCATGGGCCACCTCCTTGGTGGCGCCCATGGTGCGTTCGGCGAGCTTGCGCACCTCGTCTGCGACCACGGCGAAGCCGCGTCCGGCGTCACCGGCGCGCGCGGCCTCGATGGCGGCGTTGAGCGCCAAGAGGTTGGTCTGGTCGGCGATGTCCTCGATGACCTGCATGATGCGGCCGACGCCTTCGGCCTCCTGTCCGAGATGGTGCATCTTGTCGCGCATGAGCGCGGCCTCGTGCTGCACGCGCAGGATGGCGGCCACGGCCTCCTCGACCACGCCCGCGCCGCCCTGGGCCCGGCTCCTGGTCTCTCCGGCGCGCTCGGCTGCGCGCGAGGCGTTGCGGGCGACCTCGAGGACGGTGGCGTTCATCTCCTCCATGGCCGTTGCCGTGCCCGCGATGCGGCCCATCTGGCGGTCCGTGCCCTGGGCCGCGTCGTGGACCTTCTCCTGCAGGCGGCTGGAGGACTCCGCGAGGTCGCCGGCGATGGCCTCGGCCTTGACGGCCACGCCCGCGATGGTGGCGTGCTGCGAGGCGATGCGCTCCTGGTCGGCCTTGATGGCCGTGAGGTCGGCGAACATGGTGAAGGCACCGATGAGCTCGCCGTCGAGGTCGAAGAGCGGCGCGGTGTCGATGCGCACGTGCACGGGGGCGCCGCTGCGCGAGCGCATGGTCCGCTCCACGCCGACGATGGAGCGGCGTTCCTCGAGGCAGCGCCGGGTGATGCTGTCTTCTTCTGTGCGCAGGCCCTGGAGAAACTCCGTGAGATTCTTGCCGAGCCACTGCTCGGGCGTCACGCGGTCCGCGAAGAGCTCGAGGAGGGGACGGTTGACGAAGGTCAGGCGCAGCTCGTTGTCCACGACCAGGCAGGGGGTGGTCATGCCCTGCAGGATGCCCTGGGCGAAGCCGAGCCTGTTCTTCAGGTCGCCGACCATGCCGCCGAGGTTCTTGGAGAGGCGGAAGAGCTCGTCGGCGCCCGGCACGGCGAAGTCCACGGAGTAGTCGCCCTGGCTGACGCGGTCGCTGGCCGCGGTGAGCACGGAGATGCGGCGGACCACGGAGCGGCGCACGAAGAAGATGACGCTCGCGAGGAGCGCGACGAGGCCGAGGGCGGAGACGAGGACGGACTGGCTCGTCTCGGCGCGCACCCCGGCCACGATGGGGGTCACGTCCTGCAGCACGGCCATCTCGCCCAGGATGGGCTGGTGCGAGCCGTGGCAGTGGTGGCAGCGCTTGTCGTTGGGCACGCTCATGACCTCGACGAACAGGGAGCGGCCGTCCACGGTGAAGAGGCTGCCGTCCTCGGTCTTCTCGGCCAGGCCCCGGGCCGCGAGGGCGACGAGCCCGGGCTCGGAGTGCAGCGTGGCGAAGTCCCGTCGCTCGGCCTCGGGCCGGGTGGAGTAGGTCACGTTGCCGCGGAAGTTGGTCAGGTAGACCGAGACGTCCTTGTAGCGCTCGCGCATGGCCGCGAACTCCTCGCGGGTGCCCGCGTCGTCGCCCACGACCATGGGCTTCTCGATGGCCTGGCTGATGAGCTCCGCGGTGCGCGCCGCCGACGCGCGCATCTGCTCGAGCATGGCGCGCCTCTGGGAGGCCGCGTTGAGCAGGGTGATGCTGGCGAAGACCAGCAGGGCCGTGGCGGAGACGAGCAGGACGATCTTCGCGTTGAGAGACTTTGTGAGAGAAATCACATCAACTCTCCCTGAGGGTTGGGGCAGAATGTGGCGGCTGTGTTACTGGCCGCCAGGATATGGGTCAAGAGGTAACACTTTGGGCCCTTCACCTTCAGAACTTTGTGATTAAAAGAACTATCGAAAGGGGGGAACCAACCCGCCGAAGCGGCGGAAACGAGGACGCCTGCCCGGATAGGGGACGCAGGGAAGAGGCGGCTGGTCGGCGGCGGTCCCGAAGATCGGGAAATCAGGGGATCAGGGGATGTAGGACTTGGCCAGGGTGTAGAGCTGGTCGTAGGTCAGGCGGCCTCGGATGCCGAGGAACATCTCGAGCGACATGGCCATCTTGCGCTTGGCCTCCACGAGCAGGGCGGTGTGGGAGCGCTCCGCCGTCTCGAGGACGAAGCCCGCCTCGAACCCGTCGAGGAGCTGGGTCAGCCCCTCGCGGAAGGCGCGCGAGCCGCAGTGCGGCAGGAACTCGCGCAGGGATTCCAGGCCGTTCTTGCGGCCGTGCATGAGGTAGAAGAGCAGCTTGACCATCAGCCGGTCCGGGCTCTGGCGGGTGGTCACGGAGAGCAGGGTGGACCTGTCGGCCTTGCCCTCGGCCAGGCCGCGGGCCAGCCCCTGGGCCAGACGCAGGGCGCGCTCCTCGTCCACGGACACGCTCGGGAAGAGGGCCTGCATGCGCACGAGGGCCATGCGCGGGTTCTCCTTGGAATCCAGGGCGCGCAGCGCGACGCGCATGAGCCCGAGCTTGCCCCGGTATCCTTCGCGGATGGTGCGGGCCTTGGCCTCGGCAGCGCCGCGCACGGCCTGCTCAGGCCAGGGATCGAGGCCTATCTCGAGGAGGTGGCGGATGAAGGGCTCGGCCGTGTACTCGGCCTCCTCGGACATGACCTTCTTGCCCCGGCGCATGTCGCAGAGCTTTTTCAGCGAGAGCCAGAAGGCGGCCACGCCCTCCACGGGCATCTCCAGGATGTCCAGGTCCGGCATGGCGTTGCCCGGCTCGGGCACGCTCTCGGCCTCGACCTTGAGCACCTTGGGCCCGCGGGACTGGGCGTCCTGCTCGGCAGCCTGGTCCACGGCGGCGCTTGCGGCGGAGCCGGAGGACGGTCCCTCGGCCTGGCCGGGAGCCTGGCCGCCGTTCGGCCCGGGGTTCGGCCCGACGTTCTGCTCGGAGTTGCCCATTGTCCTTCCCGCGTCCTCGAATCGTGTCGCAGAGCGCGCCGTGCAGCCTCACCGGTCCGGCCTCACCCGTCCCGCTTCGTCCGCCCGGCTCGTCGAGTGGTAGCGGAAATCGCGGCGCCTGTCGAAGGGTTCGGCCGTGGGGGGAGCCGAAGGCCGCCTAGGGGCGGGGGAAGTCGTCCGGCAGGGCGACGCGGAAGATGACGGGCCAGCACTTGCCCGTGACCCAGAGCGCGCCGTCGCCCGCGTCGTAGGCCAGGCCGTTGGGCACGAAACGCTGCTCCGGCGCGTCGGCGCTGCCCGCAAGGCCGCTTCGCCGCCAGGCCTCGGAGAGGTCCAGGCGCCAGCGCACGCGGCCCGTGGCCGGGTCCACCGCGACCACGTCCGCGGTCAGCCAGACGTTGGCCAGCACGAGCCCGCGCACGTACTCGAGCTCGTTCAGCCCCTGCACGGGCTCCCCGCCGTCCGTGACCAGCACGTCGCCGAGCGGGGCGAAGGTCGCGGGGTCGCGGAAGGTCAGGCGGGCCGAGCCGTTGGACATGATCAGGCGGCGGCCGTCCGTGGTCAGCCCCCAGCCCTCGCCCCGGTAGGAGAACTCGCGCTCCACGGCGAAGCTCTTCTGATCGCGCACCAGGGCGCGCCGGGCCTTCCAGGTGAGCTGCACGATGCGGCCGTCCGGCAGGGGTGCCGCGCCCTCGCCGAAGAGGTCGCGCGGCAGGACGGCGCGCGAGAGCACCCGGCCCGTGGCCGGGTCCACGCGGCGCAACTCCGAGAATCCGTAGCGGCCCGTGCTCTCGATGAGCGTTCCGTTGGCGAAGAAAAGCCCTTCGGTGAAGGCCGTGTCGTCGTGGGGGCGGGTCTGCAGGATGCGCGCGGCGTGCACCGGGGCGCGCCCGTTCCCGGCCTTCCCGGCATCTCCGGCGTTCCCGGCAGCGCAGGCCTGTCCCGGCAGGGCCGCGAGGGCGAGGAGCAGGACCACGAGGCGCAGGGCCGCGCGAAGGCCGTGCGGCTCCCCTTCCCCGCTCCGCAATTCTTTCGTGTGCTCCGCCGTCGCCATGCAGCTCCTTTCCGCCCCGGCCCGGGCGCTTCGTCGGCATTTTCGGTCTCGGGCTCGGACCGAGGCAGGACGATGGACCGTCCCGGCCGCGCGGTCAAGCCCGGCCGCGGGATCGGCAGGGCGGCGGGCGGGCGCGGGAGCCCGGACGGGAGTCCCTCGCCGGGGAGGAACAACGCCTTGCCTGTTGCGAAACCCGACGTGATTTCTTACGGTGGCCCGCACGGCAACGCCTCGGCGGAAGCAGCAACACGGCGGACCTCATGGCAGACGAAAAAACCACGATCACCACCCTGAAGGACGACAGGATCCGCGGGGTCTTCTCCGCGCAGAAGGTCTACAAGGTGGGCACGGGCGTGACCCAGCGCAAGACCGTGCAGCAGGGCTATTTCTACGCCGAGGAGAACGACGCCGGCGAGATCGAGATCCAGCCCCTGGGCAACAACAACGTGCCCACCGGGACCAAGGAGACGATCACCAAGGAAGATCTCCTCGAGCAGTACGCGCCCGAGCCGGAGTACTACCAGCAGCAGGTCTTTCCCAAGATCAGGGAGCTGCAGAAGACCCTCGCCCGCGCGGACCGCCACCGCCAGCGCGGGGAGACCTTCTCCGCCGAGATGGAGTACGGCAACGCGCTCAAGGTGGACGAGGACAACGTGCGCGCCACCTTCGGCATCGGCCTGTGCTACATGCAGCGCGGCGACACGGCCAAGGCCGAGGACATCCTGCACCGCCTGGTCAAGCTCGACGCCGCCTTCGGCTCCGAGCACAAGCACCTCTTCAACGAGTTCGGCATCAACCTGCGCAAGAACAAGATGTACAGCGAGTCCGTGGAGTACTACACGCGCGCCGTGGAGCTCTCCCCGAGCGACGAGAACATCCTCTACAACAAGGCCCGCGCCCTCTTCGAGCAGGGCGACGCCCTGGGCGCCAAGACGGCCCTGGAGCAGGCCCTGACCATCAATCCGAACTTCGAGGAAGCCACCAAGTTCATCAACTACCTGGTGGCCAAGAAGCTCGTCTGAGGCGCGCTGCCGGGCGCTACCACCTGACTGCCTTTCCGAAGCGATCCAGGTACTGCAGCCCCCGCTTGCCCTCCTGGGCGATGATGGTCTCCGCGATCCTCGGGATGACTTCCTCGATGGTGAACCGCGCCTCGGGCCCGCCCATGTCGGTCTTCACCCAGCCGGGCGCCATGAGCAGCAGCGTGCGCTTTGCGCCGCCGCGGGCCGCGTAGCTCCGCATCAACGTGTTGAGCGCCGCCTTGCTGGCCCTGTAGACCTCGAATCCCCCTGTTTCGTTGTCCGCCACGCTGCCCTGGCCGGACGACATCACGCCGATGGTTCCCTCGGGGAGGACGTTGTCCGCGAGCCGCTCGACCACCCGCAGCGGGGACAGTGCGTTGGTGACCATCACGCGCACGAAGTCGTCCGTGGAGACCTCGCCGATGGTTTCGTGGCGGGGGTTCGTGATCCCGGCATTCACGAAAAGCAGGGCGAAGCGCCTGCCCTCAAGCCGTGCCTTGAGGGCCTCGATCTGCGCGGGGCTCGTGATGTCGAGGTGTTCGACCTCGAGCCTGCCGTCCGAAGCCTCGGCCAGCTCGTGCAGCCCGGTCCTCTTCCCCTCGCGGACGGTCCCCACCACGCTCCAGCCGCGCAGCAGGAACTCCTGCGCCAGGGCCATGCCCAGCCCTCGCGACGCGCCGACGATCAGTGCGGTCTTGTTGCTTTCCATGGCATCTCCTCGTGGTTTCTCCGAACATACTCCATTCATCGACGCGACGCACATGGCCGCAGCGGCTGCGCCGCTCGCGCGCCTTGCCGCCACTCATAGGCGGTGCTAGTCCAGATGCGGTATCGACATTCGGTCAAAATATATCGAGATCGGGCCACAATGGACAGAGACCGGCCTTTCACCAAGTACCCGCATGATGCCCGGGAACGCGTCGAAGTGCCCATGCACACCCACACGAACGGGCAATTGAACTACGTGGGCAGGGGGACGGTGCATCTTCTCTCTCCCGAGGGATGCTGGATCGTGCCGTGGCGACGGCTCGTCTGGATTCCGCCGGATCAGAGCCATTCCATGCGCTCCCCGGGGCTTTCGGGAAGCTGGAAGGTCATGGTCCCGAGGGCGTATGCGGCATTCCTCCCCAAGGAGATCGCGGTCCTGCGCACAGATCCGCTCCTGCTCGCGGCGCTCGAGGCCCTGCCCGAGGACGGCGAGTCGCTCCCGCCGACCAGGCTCGGGCCGCTCGCCGAGATCATCGGGCAGGAGCTGGCGGGCGCCGAGCAGGAGAACTTCGGGGTCGCCCTCCCCATGTCGGACCGGCTGCGGGAGATCGCCGAAAGCCTGCTGCGGCAGCCGGAAGACCGGCGGGGGCTCGACGCCTGGGCCAGTGCAGCCGGGATGTCGCGGCGCACCTTCACCCGCCGCTTCATGGCGGAGACCGGCAGCTCGTTCGGAGCGTGGAGGAAGGACGTCCTCCTCGCCAAGGCCGTGAGCCTCCTGGCCGAGGGCCAAGGCATAGCGGAAATAGCGGACCGGCTGGGGTACGCCTACCCGAGCGCCTTCATCGCGGCGTTCAGGCGCAAATACGGGACCTCGCCCCTCAGGTTCAAGAAGTGAGGCTCCGGCCTCGAAGCGCCCGCCTCCCACGCCACCGCCCCAGTGCACAAAAAAAGAAGGCCCGCTCCCAGGGGAGCGGGCCTTCGTGACGGCACGTGATGCCCTTCCTCCGGCCGCGCGGGCCGGAGGCGAGTCCGTCTAGGCGGTCTCTTCCTTCACGGTCAGGGCCACCTTGTACAGGATGGTGATGGCCAGGGCGCCCGCGGCGTACACGCCGGCGGTGATGGTCATCTCCGGGATGGTCGGGGCGTAGAAGGTGAAGCCTTCGTACACGTTCGGCGTGAAGCCGCCGATCAGAAGGCCAACGCCCTTGTCGATGTAGGTCGCGATGACCAGGGCCACCAGGGCCCAGGGCAGCAGCTTCTGGTTGTCGCGGAGCTTCGGCGGGATGAGGCAGATGAGCGAGAAGGCGGCCAGGATCACGGCCACGATCATCAGGACGCCCACGTAGTTGCCGTGCAGCGCGCCGAAGAGGAACTCGAGCGGGCCCTTGTGGCCGGGGATGTTCGAGTAGAAGGCGGTGAAGACCTCGCACAGGAAGAAGAAGACGTTCACGCACATGGCGTAGACGATGATCTTCGCCATGGCCTTCTTGGCCTCCTCGCCCGCGCGGAAGCTGCTCACCTTCTCGAGGATCATGGCCACCAGAAGCAGGATGGCGGGACCGGCGCAGAAGGCGCTCGCCAGGAAGCGCGGGGCCATGATGGCGGAGAGCCACAGATGGCGGCCGGGCAAACCCTGGTACAGGAAGGCCGTGACCGTGTGGATGGACACGGCCCAGACGATGGACAGGTAGACCAGCGGCTTGACCCACTTGGGCGGGAGCATGTTGTTGCGCTGGTGCATGAGCGTGACCCAGCCGATGAGCAGGTTCAGGAACAGGTAGCCGTTCAGCACGATCATGTCCCAGAACAGGACCGAGTTCGGCGTCGGGTGCAGGATCATGTTCATCATGCGCTGCGGCTGGCCGAGGTCGACCACGACCGAGCCGAGGCAGATGATGACTGCGCCGATGGCCTGGAACTCGGCCAGGATGATCATGTTCTTGAAGGCCTTGTAGTGATGGAAGTAGTACGGCAGCACGAGCATCACCGCGGCGGCCGCCACGCCGACCATGTAGGTCAGCTGGGCGATGTAGAAGCCCCAGGAGACGTCGCGGGACATGCCGGTAATCATGAGGCCGTGCCCGAGCTGGTAGAACCAGGTCGCTCCGCCCGCTGCCATGATCAGCAGCAGGAGGGTGACCCAGCCCCAGTAGCGGGAGTTGCCTTTCAGTGCGGTCTCAAGCATGGCACCCTCCTAAATGATGTAGTAGACGCTGGGATGGGTTCCCAGGCTGGGCTTGCGCACGATGGTGTAGTTTTCCTTGATCGCCTGGCGCACCTCGGAGCTCGCGTCCTCGAGGTCGCCGAAGAGGAGCGCGCCCTTGGAGGCCTCGACGCAGGCGGGCCTGAGCCCCTGCTCGATGCGCTCGGTGCAGAAGGTGCACTTCTCGACCACGCCGCGCATGCGCTCGGGGTACTCCGGGTTGGGATCCTTGACGAACGGCCGGGGGTCCCGGAAGTTGAAGGAGCGGGCGCCGTAGGGGCAGGCCGCCATGCAGTAGCGGCAGCCGATGCAGCGGTGCATGTCCTGCATGGTGATGCCGTTCTCGAGCTTGAAGGTCGCCTTGGTCGGGCAGACGCGCACGCAGGGCGCCTCGGCGCACTGGTTGCACAGGAGCAGGAACTCCTTGTGCATGTAGCCGTCCTTCATGAAGACGTTGGTCTGCTCGGGGAACACGGCCTCGAACTCGTCGGTCCAGATCCACTTGATGTCCTGGGGACCTTCGATGTCCGGGATGTTATGCGCCTTGACGCAGGCCTCGACCAGGGGCTTGAAGTCCTCCTCGTCGTTCAGCTTGCGGGTGTCGACGACCATGCCCCAACGTTTGGCCTTCAGGCCCTTGGGATCCGGCTCCATATGCTCGGTGTGCGGCATGTAGGTGGCCGCCGCCCTGGTCGCGGGCAGAACCGCGAGACCGAGCAGGGAGACGCCGGCGTACTTGAGGAAGTTACGTCTCGTCTTCATGGCTAGTTCCCCTTCGGCTTCGGCGCGACGTGGCAGTCCCAGCAGTAGGGGGACACCGACGCGGCGGTGTGGCACTTGTCGCAGAACTTCTCCTTGTCGTCGTGGCACTTCAGACAGGTGTTCTGCAGGCTCATCTTGTATTCCTTGTGATCCGTCTTGCTGATGTAGATGCGGTTGCCCTCGCGCACCACGGAATCACGCCAGTCGTTCAAGAGCTTCATGTGATTGTCGCGCATCCACTGCGTGGACTCGATGCACTGCGTCGCGACGCTCTTCGGAGGAAGCTGAAGCTCGGGCTCCTTCCAGTGTTTGGCCCCGAAGTTGTTCCAGAAGGGGAACGTCACGAGGGCCAGGAAGACGATCAGCCCGGCAATGATCTTGCTGCCGTCGTACATGGATTACACCTCCTCGAGCGGTTCGCCGCGCAGGTTGACTTCGCGCTTCTTCTGACCGGGCAGGTTCAGCGCGTTGCCGACCATCTCGTGCACGCCGGTCACGGAGACTCCCGGCGCCCAGAAGTTGGCAAGCGGCGGCAGCGTGGCGCGGTCGATGGCGCAGATGCAGGCCAGCATGTTCACGTCGTGCTTGTCGCGCACGTACTTTACCGCGTTGCCGCGGGGCAGGCCGCCGCGCATGCGGATCTCCATGATCTCTTCGGTGTTCAGGCCCGAGCCGCCGGCGCAGCAGAAGGTCTGCTCGCGGGTGGTCTGCGGCGGCATCTCGAAGTAGTTGTTGCACACGTTCTTGATGACGTAGCGCGGCTCCTCGAAGAGGCCCATGCCGCGGGCCGTGTTGCAGGAGTCGTGGTAGGTCACGCGCAGGTGGTCGTTGCGCTCGGGCGAGAGGTTCAGCTTGCCGTGCTTGATCAGGTCGGCCGTGAACTCGGTGATGTGCACCATCTTGGTCTGGGCCGCGTTGTGGAACACGGTGCCGGTGATGGGGTTGCGCGGCGTGGTCAGGTTGGAGCCTTCCTGCATGTAGCCGTTCATGGTGTCCATGTACTGGTTCACCACGCGCCACATGTGGCCGCACTCGCCGCCGAGGATCCACTTGGAGCCCAGGCGCTTGGCCTCGGCGTACATCTTGCCGTTCAGCTTCTGCATGGTGTCGGCCCCGGTGAAGAAGCCGAAGTTGCCGCCCTCGGAGGCGTAGGTGGACAGGGTGTAGTCCAGCCCGATGGCCTCGAAGAGGAGCAGGTAGCCCATGAAGGTGTAGATGCCGGGATCGGCGAAGACGTCGCCGGACGGCGTGATGAACAGCACCTCGTGGCCCGGCTCGTTGAACGGCGGGTTGATGCGGACGCCCGTGTACTCCTCGATGTCGTCGCACATGAACTCGACGATTTCCTTGAAGGCGTGGGGCTGGATGCCGAGGTGGTTGCCGGTGCGGTTGCAGTTGGAGACCGGCTCGATGATCCAGTTGATGCCCAGGCCGACCTCGTGGAGCAGCTCGCGGGCCATCATCGTGATCTCGGCGGTGTCGATGCCGTAGGGGCAGAAGAGGGAGCAGCGGCGGCACTCGGTGCACTGGTAGAAGTAGAGGAACCACTCCTTGAGCACGTCCTTCTCGAGGACGCGGGCGCCGTTCAGCTTGCCCAGGATCTTGCCCGCCATGGTGAAGTCCTTGCGGTAGACCGAGCGCAGGAGCTCGGCGCGCAGGACCGGCATGTTCTTGGGATCGCCGCCGCCCACGTAGAAGTGGCACTTGTCCGCGCAGGCGCCGCAGCGCACGCAGATGTCCATGAAGACCTTGAAGGAGCGGTACTTGTCGAGCCGCGCCTTGAAGCCCTGATGGATGATGTCCTGCCAGTTCTCGGGCAGATGCCAGTCCTCTTCGTCGGCACGCCACTCGTGGGCGTTCTTGAAGCCCAGGGCCTTGTGCAGCTCGACTTTCGCCGGGTAGGGCCAACGGCCGGGGCTGAAGTCGTTGGGCGTCTCCATCCACCCCGTGGAGGGCAGCTTGCTGTAATCGATAGTATCGAGCAGCTCTTGCGGTTTCAGCTTCATGGCCAACTCCTTGGCTTATTCTTCGGCGCCGGCTTCTTCCGGCTGTTTGACGACGGGAAGACCGGCTTCGACCATGAGCTCCCGGAAATCATCCTCGTACGCCTCGTAGGAGTGCGGCTTGAGATGCGGGTTCCAGGGGTTCACGTGGTGCCGGATGCGCGTGTCGTTGGGCAGGTTGCGCGTGGGCGAGAGGAAGACGCCGCCCAGGTGCATGAGCTTGCTGAAGGGGAAGTAGATGAGCAGCGTGCAGACCAGGAAGAAGTGCACGAAGAAGGACGGGGCGACGTTCTGCGGAACCTTGGGGGCGAACATCACCAGGGACATGGCGAAGTCCTTGACCGCGATGACGTCGACCTTGTCGATGTGGCGCATGTAGATGCCCGACAGGGCGATGCCCAGGATCAGGAAGAGCGGGAAGTAGTCGGCCGGGGCCGAGATGTAGCGGATCTGGGGGTAGATCAGGCGGCGGGCCAGCAGCCAGAGGATGCCGACCACGAACAGCAGGTCCGTGATGTACATCGTGGGCGCGCCGATCTGCAGGATGGAGTCGAAGAAGTCCACCTGCTGGATGATGAAGGGCACCGGGCTCGTGAAGAAGCGCATGTGCCTGAAGAGGATCAGGAAGAAGCTGTAGTGGAAGAGGATGGCGCCGAGCCAGAGCCACTTCTCGGAGAAGTACCCGACCTGCGGGGTGCCGTCCGGAGCGGTGCCCAGCTTGGCCGAGGTGTTGCGGAACAGCGAACGGAAGCACAGGACCTCGAGGATCATGCGCACCACCGTGTCGCGGCTGTTCACGGGGTTGTCGTAGCGGGCGTAGGGAATCCAGTCCAGAGTCTTCTGCTGGCCGCCCGTGGTCGGAATGCGGAAGGGGACCGGGGACTTGGCCCAGCCGTACACCTTCCAGGCGAAGCCGAGGACGAAGATCGCCACGGCCGCGTACGGGATGACGATGCCGAAGAGACCGGTCAACCCCGCCCCTCCGACGCCCATCAGCGCGACCAGTGCCAGCGCGCAGACGAGAAACAATCCGTAAAATGCGTTCATGTGTCCACCCTACCTCGCTTACGGTTATTCGGTCCCGGCGGGCTCATCCTGGGAAGGCGGCGCACCCCCGCCCAGGACCTCCGCCGAATCGCACATCAGCCCGGCCTTGCGGAAGAGCATGCGGTGCGCGTGCTTGAACTCGTCCACGCGCATCCGGTAAAGCTCCTCGCGGCTCTTCACGTAGATGTCGAAGGCCATCAAGGCCAGATTGTCCACGCGGCCGTCGAAAACGGCCAGCTCGCCACCGAGCCCCTCGCGGGCGATGGTCTCGGCGAACAGCTCGCGCAGAACCTTTTTGAAGAAGAAGACGAAGGAAAGCGCCTTGGCGGGCGTGAAATCCTGCACGGCGCGAATCTTGACCAGCTCCTCGAGCGGGGCGCACACGGCCTTGGCGTCGTCCCAGCGCAGCAGCTGGTCGACCAGGATGCCGAGAATGCGCAGGGTGGTCTGTCCTACGGGATTGGTGAAGCGGTCGGTGTTGGCTTTCCAGACTTTGGCCGTCTGCCCGGGATATGTGGAAAGCACGAGGTCGTACCAGCGGTCGACCACAGCCGTCTTTTCGTCCCGGATGAGCTGCGCCAAGGTCATTCGTCACCCCGATCGCAGGCCGCACACCGCTCCCGCTCGACCTTCAGGCCGGATGCGGGGCGGGCCCGTCCTCTTGCGTTTGGAACTGGAGGGAAAACTCGTTCCCGAGTGATACGAGGAGGCCTTTGGAAAATCAAGAGCTTGTGCAAAAAAGCACCAAAGCCGTGAACCACTCGGAAAACACGATGCCACGCCCGTTTACGAAGCCCGGGACTATTCCAAAATCAAGGGGCCGTCAAGGACAATCGGTTGCCGCTCGCCCGGGAAGTCTTTCTCCGCAAGGCTTTCCGTGCTAAGCCCCCGGGACAGTGTCTTTTCAAGGAGCAGTCCATGACCCCACAGGTCCGCTACACAGGAGTCAACCATTTGGCCATGGTCACCGGCGACATGGAGGCCACGATCCGCTTCTGGCGCGACCTCCTCGGCATGCGGCTGGTCGTGGGGCTCGGCCGCCCGGGCTACCGCCACTATTTCTTCGAGATCTCCGAGCACGACATGATCGCCTTCTTCGAATGGGAGGGGGCCGAGCCCATTCCCGAGAAGGACCACGGCGCGCCGGTCAAGGGCCCGGTGGCCTTCGACCACGTGAGCTTCGGCCTGGCCGGGGAGGACGACCTCTGGGCGCTCAAGGACCGCCTGGACGCGGCCGACGTCTGGGTCTCCGAGGTCGTGGACCACGGCTTCATCCACTCCATCTACGCCTTCGACCCCAACGGCATCGCCGTGGAGTTCAGCGCGCCCGTGCCCTCGGTGGACGTGCGCCGCTATCCGGTCATGGCCGACGACCATCCCTCGCCCGCGGCCATGGAGGGCAACGGCCCCCAGCCCGGCCACTGGCCCGGGCCCGGCGAACCGACGCCCGAGGAGGACCGCCGCGCCTATCCCGGCGACGGCCAGCAGATCGTGGGCATCATCACGGACAGCCACACGCCCGTGTAGGCGAAGGCGCGCCTGCGCGCCTTCGCCCATACGGTTCGGAAAGGGATCCCGTCGCGGAAGGAATCTCGGGGAATCTCGGGGGAATTTCGGGGAGCCCTGGGGGGAAATCTCAGGGCAGCGCGTCGCGGCCGCCGAGCCAGGGGCCGAGGCGCGCGGAGAACCGCGCCGCCAGGCGCGGCCGGGCGAAGCGCCAGACCACTCCCCAGACCACGAGGGCCGCGAAGAGCCCGACGATCCACCCGGCCATGACGTCCGTGGGATAGTGCTTGCCCAGGTAGACGCGCGACCAGCCGGTCAGGAGCGGCAGGCAGAGGAGCCAGGCGAGCCGCCTGCGGTCTTGCCGCCAGAGCGCGAGGAGCAGGAAGGCGGCTGCGGCCATGGTGTTGGCCGCGTGGCCCGAGGAGTACGACGAGCCCGGCTCGAGGTCGGGCGCGAAGTCGGCCGGGCGCTGCTGCCAGCGGCCGTCCTCGTGGAACCACGCGCCCGGCAGGGTGTTCAGGGGGCGCTGCCGGCCGAAGGTGGTCTTCATCACGCTCGTGGTGCCGTCCGCGAGCCCCACGGCCAGGACCAGGCAGAGGGCCACGGGCAGGACGCGCGCGACCCCGATCCGCCGCGCGGCCAGGACGAAGGCCGCCACGCCCAGGACCCAGATGAGCCAGGTCATGGAGAAGACGGGCAGCGCGAGGTCCAGAAACGCCGCCCGCGCCTGCCCGTTCAGCAGGCGGAAGAGGGCGAGGTCCCAGCCGGGCGTGGCGAAGTGCACGCTACAGCCCCAGGTCCTGGTTCACGAGGACCACGGTGATGCGGTGCTTGGGGAAGCACTTCTCGGTGATCGCCCAGGTGTTGCAGATGCGGTCCGGGCTCTTGCAGTCTATGCACACGCCGGTCTTCACGCAGGGGGTCTTCATGTTCAGGCGCAGGGCGTTGGCCGGGGCGGCCACGCTCTTGATGCGCGCCATGGCGGACTCGAGGTCGTCGCAGACCTTGTTGCGCCCGGCGAGCACCACCACGTGGCGGGGGCCGAAATTGATGCCGCCGGAGCGGTTGCCGATCATGTCCAGGTTGACCAGCAGGCCGTCCATGGTCACGGCGTTGGTGCCGGAGACGAAGAGGTCGGCGAGCAGGGCCTGGCGGCGGCGCTCGTACATCTCCTCGCGGCTGATGGTGCGGTCGTAGGTGTCGATGACCGCAAGGCCGGGCCGGGCCTTGAGCGCCTCGTAGAGGCCGGTGGCCGAGACGCTCATGGAGCCGCCGAAGGTCACGGACTCGGCGCCCGTGGCGGGCAGGACCTCGGAGACGACGATCTCCCTGGCCTCGTCCGCCGTGGCCGCGACGCGCGCGACGAAGTTGTTCTCCTCGAGGGCGACCTTGACGTCCTCCAGGCGCTTGATCCAGAATCTGTCCAGCACGCTATCCATAAAAAGAACCTCCTTGGGGGGATGCCGTGTCGGGCGGACCATAGCCCTCCGCCCCGCCGCCTTCAAGCCTCGAATCAGGCGCCAAGACCCTTGACTTGCCCGGCCGAGGTGGATAATGAGTTGCGTTCTATTTTTTATGAGGAGCGATTCTTACAATGAAGCGTACATACCAGCCCAGCAAGATCAGGCGCAAAAGGACGCACGGTTTCCGTGCCCGCCTCCAGACCAAGACCGGGCGTGCCGTGCTGGCCCGCCGCCGTGCGAAGGGCCGCAAGAAATTAGCCGCTTAGGCTTTCCTCGCGCCAACAGGGTACTCCGGCGGCCCGA
Source organism: Desulfovibrio sp. X2 (assembly GCF_000422205.1). Classification (NCBI taxonomy): domain Bacteria; kingdom Pseudomonadati; phylum Thermodesulfobacteriota; class Desulfovibrionia; order Desulfovibrionales; family Desulfovibrionaceae; genus Desulfovibrio; species Desulfovibrio sp. X2. The sequence goes on along the minus strand of NZ_ATHV01000041.1, from coordinate 18,764 downwards.
GTTTCAGTCGTGTTTCGACCAGGGCCGCCGGTACTTTACCAAGCATTTCGTCGTCTTTGCCCTGCCGCGCGATTCGCGCGAGCCGTGGCGCCTGGGGCTGACCGTGACTCGCAGAACCGGGTCTGCCCCGATGCGAAACCGGGTGAAGCGGGTTTTGCGGGAATTCTTCAGGCTGCATCAGCGCGAATGCGACCCGCCGCACGATTATGTCGTGGTCCCCAAACGGAATCTGGACCCGCGGCAGGTCGGACTTGAAATGGTGAGCGAGGAGCTCCTGCCGGTGCTCGGCCGGATCAGCCGCGAGGCCCGAAAACGCCTCGACGGCGCGTCCGTCGCGCAGGCCGGAGGGCAGGCTCCTTCGACACGCGAAGCCCCGATCCGGGACGATGCCCCCGCGGGTGAAAAGCCCCGCGACGAGCAGGCCCGAAGCGACCAGGACCGGACCGCGCCCGCGCAGGCCCCCTCGGCGCAGGACGACCGGACACCGGACAGGCCGCCGCTGCGTCCGAACGGGTCCTTGGACAGGCCATGAAACGCATTCTCGCCGTCTGCATACGCTGCTACCAGCTTGCCATCTCCCCGCTTCATCCGCCGTGCTGTCGATTCGTCCCCACCTGCTCCAGCTATGCGCTGGAGGCGGTCACGCGCCATGGTGCGCTCAAGGGGGGATGGCTGACAATCAAGCGGCTCGCCAGGTGCCACCCTTTTTGTGACGGCGGATACGACCCCGTTCCCGGGACAGGCCCGGGCGAAGCGGGTGCCAAGGGTTGCCAACGCCCGTAAGTCAAAGAGAGCCACAGAGTGGAAAAGAACAGACTCATCCTGGCCACGGTCCTCTCCTTCCTCATCCTCATCGGCTGGAGCTATTTCTTCTCTCCCAAGGAGCAGCCGAAGCCCGCGCCCAGCGCGCAGCAGCAGGAATCCGCCGCCACGGTGCAGCCCCAGGCCGCGCCCTCCGCGGCCGACGAGGGCGCCGGCCGCGCGCTGCCGACCATGGCCGCGGCCATCTCGCAGGGCAGGACCGTCACCGTCGACACCCCGCTCTACACCGCCCGCCTGAACACCCACGGCGGCCTGCTCGAATCCTTCGTGCTCAAGCAGTACCGCCAGACCATCGAGCCCGGCTCCCCCTCCGTGGAGCTCGTCTCGCCGCAGGCCATGCTCAAGGCCCCGCTCGGCCTCATCTGGTCCGGCCAGGCCACCTGGTCCGCGCCCGACTGGACCTTCGAGGGCGGCGACCTCGCGCTCTCCGACGGGCAGACCGGCACCCTGACCTTCGCCTGCGACCTCTCCGGACTGCATCTCACCCGCACCCTGACCTTCAGCGCGGGCAGCTATCTGATCAAGGAGGCGGTGCAGCTCACGCCCGCGGCCGGACAGGCCACCTCGGGCAGGCTCGACTTCACCCTCGCCTCGACCGGGCTGTCCAGCGAGAAGGACCACTACAACCCCACGCGCATGGAGTGGCTGCAGAAGGGCTCCCTGGAGCAGGAGAAGAGCGCCAAGGACATGGCCAAGGGCGTCTACTCCGACGAGGAGCTCGGCTGGGGCGGCCTGGCCAGCAACTACTTCATGCTCGACCTCGTGCCCCAGTCCCCGGGCGCGGTGTTCAAGGGCAAGCTCGACGACGGCATCTACCGCATGGCCGTCGAGCGCGGGGGCATCACCTTGCCGGCGGGCTCGAGCGCCACGGTGAACATGGCCTACTACCTCGGGCCCAAGGATCCCAAGGTCCTCGCCACGGCCGACCACGGCCTGGACAAGGCCGTGAACTTCGGCTTCTTCAACGTCATCGCCAAGCCTTTGCTCTGGCTGCTGAACATCTTCCACACCTGGGTCGGCAACTGGGGCGTGGCGATCATCATTCTCACGGCCCTGATCAAGATCGTCTTCTGGCCGCTGTCGCAGAAGAGCTACGTCTCCATGAACAAGATGAAGAAGCTCCAGCCGATGATGGCCAAGATCAGGGAGAAGTACGGCAAGGATCGCGAGAAGATGAACCAGGAGCTCATGCAGCTCTACAAGACCTACAAGGTCAACCCCATGGGCGGCTGCCTGCCCATGGTGCTGCAGATCCCGGTCTTCTTCGGGCTCTACGAGGCGCTGCTGCAGTCCATCCAGCTGCGCCACGCGCCCTTCATCACCCATCTCCCGTTCACCAATCTCATCTGGCTGGCCGACCTTTCGGCCAAGGACCCGTACTACATCACCCCGCTGATCATGGGCGCCACCATGTTCCTCCAGCAGAAGATGTCCCCGCCTCCCGGCGACCCGACGCAGGCCAAGATCATGCTCTTCATGCCCGTGGTCTTCACCGGCCTGTTCCTGAACTTCCCCGCCGGGCTCGTGGTCTACTGGCTGGTGAACAACGTCCTCTCCATCTCCCAGCAGTGGCTGCTGATGAGGAAATCGTAGCGTACCGACCAGCGATGCGCACAAGGAGTCGGTCATGAGCGACTACAAGGAATTCACAGGCAAGACGCTCGATGAAGCCATCGACGCGGCCTGCTCGCACTTCAGCCTCGAGCGCGGCAAGCTCGAGATAGAGATCGTCAGCGGCGGCTCGTCGGGCATCTTCGGCCTGGTGGGCAAGAAGAAGGCCATGGTCCGGGCCCGGCCCCGTCTCGCGCCCGGCGCGGACGGCGGCTCCGGAAGGGGCCGCGAGCGCGCCCCCCGCGCCCCGCAGGCCCCGAAGCCCGCAGCTCCCGAGGCCGCTCCCGTGGCCGAGGCGCCGAGGCCCGCCGCCGAGGCCGCCCCGCTGCCCCAAAAGCGCGAGGAGAGCCGGCCCGCCGTGCGGCAGGAGGCCGCCGTGCCCGCCGCCCGTCCCGAGGCCGCGCCCCCGGCCGTGGCCCGCCGCGACGAGGACGCCGAGGCGGACTTCGACGAGGAGGAGGGCGGCGAGGAGAACTTCAACCGCATGCCCGACGACTTCGAGCGCCCCCTGGACGACAAGGAGCTCGAGGCCGTGATCCGCGAGATCGTGACCAGGCTCATCGAGCCCATCGTGGGCGAGCAGCCCCTGGCCGTGATCCAGACCAAGGACCGCATCAAGGTGGTCATCGAGGACGAGGACTCGGCGGGGCTGCTCATCGGACGCGAGGGGCAGACCATCAACTCCCTGCAGTACCTGGCCGGGCGCATCCTGGCCAAGCGCTGGGAGGAGCCGGTCAAGATCCAGCTCGACGCCGGACAGTACCGCGAGCGCCAGGACGACAAGCTGCGCCAGATGGCGCTCTATCTCGCGGACAAGGCCCGCACGCTCGGCCGCCCGCAGAGCACCAAGCCGCTCTCGTCGTACCACCGCCGCGTCGTGCACCTCGCGCTTCAGGACGACGCCACCGTGACCACCCGCTCCAAGGGCGACGGCCCCATGAAGCGGGTGCTGATCATGCCCCGCCGCGAGCGCGGGCAGCAGCAGCGCCAGTAGGGCGACGGGCGGCGGAAGGGCTCTTCCGCCGCCCTGCCCCGCGGCGCGACGGAGCCCGAACGTGCGCCGGACATCCTCCCTCCTTCCCTCACCCGATTCCCCTCTCCCCTCCTGCCCGGAGAGCCCGCGCGAGGCGCGCGCGGCCGACACCGCTGCCGTCGAGGCCGATTCAGTCGGCGCCGGTTCGCTCGGCGCCGATTCGCTCGGCGCCGGTTCCGCCGACACCATCGCCGCCGTGGCCACCGCGCCAGGGGCGGGCGCCATCGGCATCGTGCGCCTCTCGGGCCCGGCGAGCCGGGACGTGCTCGCGCGCCTCTTCCGTCCGGCCCGGCAGGATTTCACCGTCTTCCGGCCCTTCACCCTGCACCACGGCAGCCTCCACGACGCCGCGGGCCGTCCCCTGGACGACGTCCTGGCCGTGTTCATGCCCGGCCCCCGCACCTTCACCGGCCAGGACATGGCGGAGCTGCACTGCCACGGCAGCCCGGCCGTGCTGGCCGAGGCCCTGGCCGCCTGCTGCGCGTGCGGCGCGCGCGAGGCGCTGCCCGGCGAGTTCAGCAAGCGCGCCTTCCTGGCCGGGCGCCTCGACCTGACCCAGGCCGAGGCCGTGGCCGAGCTCGTGGCCGCGCCCTCTGCCGAGGCCGCGCGCCAGGCCCTTCAGAAGCTCTCGGGCGCGCTCGGGGAGCAGGTCAGGGAGCTGCGCGCGCGGCTCGTGCGCCTGCGCGCCGAGCTCTGCGTGGCCGTGGACTTTCCGGACGACGAGGTGGAATGCCTGCCGTCCGCGGCGCTGGCCGCCGGGACGGGCGAGGTGCTGGCCGCGATCGACGGGCTCTGCGCCTCCTTCGCGCGCGGCAGGCTGGTGCGCGAGGGCGCGCTGGTGGTGCTGGCCGGGCCGGTCAACGCGGGCAAGTCGAGCCTCTTGAACGCCCTGCTCGGCCGCGAGCGGGCCATCGTCTCGGACGCGCCCGGCACCACGCGCGACTACATCGAGGAGACCGCCCTGCTCCACGGCCTGGCCGCCCGCCTGGTGGACACGGCGGGGCTGCGCGAGACCGAGGACCACGTGGAGCTCGAGGGCGTCAGGCGCAGCCGCGCCCTGCTCGACGGGGCCGACCTGGTGCTGCTGGTGGTGGACGGCGCAAGGCCCCTGGGCGAGGCCGAACAGGCGCTCTGCCGCGAGGTGGGAACCGCCCGCGTGCTGGCCTGCCTGAACAAGGCCGACCTGCCGGGAATCTTCGGGGGGGAATCAGGGCTGGACGATCCGGCCGCGCCGCTGGCGGCCCTGGGCGTGGAGAGCCTGCGCGTCTCGGCCAGGAGCGGCGAGGGCGTTTCGGCTCTCGCCGCGCGCTGCCGCGAGCGGCTGCTCGGGAGCCTGCCCGCCGCGGACGGACGGCCCGCGCCCAACCTGCGCCAGGCGCGCGCCCTCGAGGCGGCCGCAGAGGAGCTTCGCGCCCTGCGCCGGGCCATAGACGCCGCCCTGCCCTACGACCTCCTGGCCGTGCACCTGGACGCGGCCTGCACCCTCCTGGCCGCCGTGACCGGGGAGATCGGCGCCTCGGACGTGCTCGAGGAGGTCTTCAGCGGCTTCTGCATCGGCAAGTAGCCCGCGCCTTTGTTCCGCCCCGCCTCCGTCCGGCCGCCGACAGGCCTGCCCGGCGACCGTCGGCCATTCTCTCATGGCGTATCCGTCCGGAATCTGCCACAATGGCCCGCAACAGGAAGTGGGGGGGCATGTTCAGCGTACAGGATGCCGCTTCGGAACTCTTGGCAGCTTTCGATCTGGACTTCGGGGATACGGGCATGACCGTCCGTCTCTCCGAGGATGCGCCCGATCTGGCCGCCGACCTCGCGGAAAAGGTCTTCGGCGGACGCGGACCGGATGAACTGGTGCGCCTCTTCGAGGCCTTGAGCGTCATCAGCGAGGCTGACGACCCGCGCACGGCCGAGGTCGACGAGAAGGTCTGCCCTGAGCCCGCCTACCGCGTCCTGCTCGCGGAGCTCGAAGGGCTCATCGGCGGCTAGGCCGGAAGGCCAGGCATCGGCCAAGCCTCGGGCACTCCGTCGGGCAGCCCATTGGGCAGACCATTAGGCAGACTCTCGGGCAGACCGGCAGCGCACGCAAAACGCGAACGACCGCCCTTGGGGGGCGGTGCGGCGGGCGGCGGCGGGCCGGGGTCGGTCGATCGGGTCGATCTCCGGGATCAGGCGCGGATGGAACCGAGGCGGTCTTTGCTCTTGTCATTCGCGGTGTCGAAGATGGGGTCGAGCGCGCCGCCCAGCATCTTGTTCACCACGGACAGGGCCAGACAGGCGATCCGTAGCGGGATATTCAGTATATTCATACAGTTGGGTTACAAACCTGACACAGCGCCGACTCATTTCCGAGCGACAGGGGAGGCTTCTACCCCAGGCGGGGCGCCTTGGCAAGGGGAAAGCGCCCGGTGCGCCCCGGAGGCGCCGAACGCACGGGAGGCGGCGCCCGCCCTTGCGTCGGCCGAAAGTCCCTGACATACACCGAGGCAGTCCTCATTTTTCCGTAGTCCCGGAGATGCACAGCGCAATGCCATCGTCCTCGCCACAGCGCAGCCCCCTGCCCCGCGCATCCCTGTTGCGCAACCCGAGCCTGCTGACCACCATCGCCGTGCTGCTGCTCTTCCCGGCCGCGCTCGTCTTCTTCGTCTCCCCGCGCTTCGAGACCCTGCTCACGACCTGGGCAGAGGAGCAGTCCATCGAGATCGCCCGCCACATGGCCGACCCCCTGCATCTGGAGGAGATACGGGAGGCGGGCGGCCTCACGCCCGAGAACACGGCCGCGCTGCGCCACCTGCAGCAGGACTTCGGCGTCACGCTGGTGCGCATCTACGATGCGCACGGCAAGCCCCTGTACATGCCCCCGGGCGAGCACCCGAACGAACACGCGGTCTCCCCCGCCACCCTGGACGTCCTGCGCCGGGGCACGCCCTCGGCCCGGCTCCTTTCGCCCGGCGAGGCCACCACCGCGGGCGGCGCGGCGGGCGAGGCCCTGGTCGAGACCTTCGTGCCGATCATCAAGGACGGCCGCTTCACCGGGGTCTTCGAGATCCACCTGGACATGGGCAGGCCGCAGCGCACGCTGCACGAACTGACCATGCGGCTCGACCTGGGCGCGGTCCTGCTGAGCCTCGTGCTCCTCGTGGTGGCCGTGCTCGCGGCGCGGCGCGAGACCCGGGCCGAGGACGCGCTGCAGCGCAGCAGCCAGGCCCGCGACACCCTCATGGCCGAGGCCTCGGACGCCATCTTCGTCTTCGACGAGCAGGACCGCCTCGTCGAGGCCAACGCCATGGCCCGGATGCTGACGGACCTTGGTCCTGCCCCGGGCAAGGGCGCGGGCAAGGGCCCGGCCGAGCGCCCGAGCCTGGCCGGGCTCTTCGATATCCCGGATTGCCCGCCCTCCGACGCCTGCCTGCTCGTCCCGAACACGCCGGAGAGCCGCCGCCTGCAGGGCAGCCTCAAGCGGAGATCGGGCCTCCCGCTGCCCGTGGAGGCCTCGTTCAAGCGGCTGAAGGACGGCCGGGCCATCGTCGTGGCCCGCGACATCTCCCTGCACATCGAGGCCGAGCGCGCCCTGCGCGACCAGATCGCCTTCCTGCAGAGCATCCTCGACGCCCTGCCCCAGCCCGTCTTCTACAAGGACGCGCACGGCATCTTCCAAGGCACGAACCTCGCCTTCCAGCGCTTCTTCGGCAAGAGCCGCGACGAGATCCTGGGCAGGACCATCCACGACCTGGCCCCGGAAGGGATCGCGGACATCGCGAGCAGGCACGACCGCATGCTGCTCGAGAACCCCGACGAGGTGCACGTGAGCGAGATGGCCCTGCCGGACGCCGCCGACAGGCAGGTGGAGGCCCTGTTCTCCAAGGCCGCCTACCGCAACGCCGCGGGCGTGCCCGTGGGCATCGTGGGCAGCTTTCTGGACATCACGCGGCGCAAGCGGGCCGAGGAGGCACTGCAGGAGGCCAACGTCCGCCTCGAGGAGCGCGTGGCCGGGCGCACCGCGGAGCTGCGCGCGGCCAACGAGAAGCTCGGGCTCATGGCCGAGGTCTTCCTGCACTCCCTGGACGGCATCCTGATCACGGACGCCAAGGGCGCGATCCTGCAGGTCAACCCGGCCTTCAGCCGCATCACCGGCTACGCGCCGGAGGAGGTGCTGGGGCAGAACCCGCGCGTGCTCAAGTCGGACCGCCACGAGGAGGGCTTCTACGGCGACATGTGGCAGAACCTGCTGCGCGACGGGCAGTGGGAGGGGGAGATCTGGAACCGCCGCAAGAACGGCGAGGCCTACCCCGAATGGCTGTCCATCAGCGCCATCAGGGGCGAGGACGGGCAGGTCGCGCACTTCGTGGCCGTGTTCCACGACATCTCGGAGATCAAGCGCTCCGAGGAGCTGATGAAGCACCAGGCCTACCACGACGCCCTGACCGGCCTGCCCAACCGCCTGCTGCTCCTGGACCGCCTCGGGGTGTCCATCTCGCACGCCAAGCGCGCAGGCACCCGCCTGACGCTCCTTTTCCTGGACATGGACAACTTCAAGACGGTCAACGACTCGCTCGGCCACTCCCTGGGCGACCTGCTGCTCATGGCCTTCGCCCACCGCCTGCGCAGGCTCCTGCGCGAGCAGGACACCGTGGCTCGGCTCGGCGGCGACGAGTTCGTGGTCCTGGTGGAGGACGTGGAGAGCGAGGCCGCGGCCGTGGCAGTGGGGGAACGCATCCTCGAGGCGCTGCGCCGCCCCTTCACGGTCAAGCACCACGAGCTCTTCATCACGGCCAGCATCGGCATCACGCTTTATCCCGAGGACGGCGACACGCCCGAGACCCTGCTCAAGAACGCGGACCTGGCCATGTACCGGGCCAAGGAGCAGGGCAGGAACTCCTGCCAGCTCTTCACCCCGGCCATGAACGAACGCGCCCACGCACGCCTGGATCTCGAGCGCAGCCTGCGCCGCGCCGTGGGGCAGAAGGATTTCACGGTCTGGTTCCAGCCCAAGGTGCACCTGGCCACCGGGACGATCATCGGGGCCGAGGCCCTGGTGCGCTGGCCGCGCAAGGACGGCAGCCTGGTCCAGCCGGACGCCTTCATCCCCCTGGCCGAGGAGACGGGCCTCATCACGACCATCGGCGAGCAGGTCCTGGAGAAGGCCTGCCTGGAGGCCAAGGCCTGGCACGACGCGGGGCTGGCCCATGCCGTGGCCGTGAACCTGTCCATGCGCCAGCTCTCGCAGAAGGGGCTCGTGGAGCACATCGCCGGGGTGCTCGAACGCACCGGGCTCGACCCGGCGCTGCTCGAGTTCGAGATCACGGAGACGGCGATCATGTCGCGGGTGGAGCAGGCCGTGGCCGTGCTCAGGGACATCCGGGACCTGGGGGCGCAGATCACGGTGGACGACTTCGGGACCGGCTACTCGTCGCTCTACTACCTCAAGCGCTTCCCCATCCGGGGGCTCAAGATCGACAAGTCCTTCGTCAGCCACCTGCCGGACAACGGGGACGACCTGGCCATCGTGCGCACGGTCATCTCCATGGCCGCGAGCCTCGGGCTGCACGTCACGGCCGAAGGCGTGGAGGTCGCGGCGCAGGCCGAGACGCTGCGCGCGCTCGGCTGCGAGTTCGCGCAGGGCTACCTCTTCGGCCGCCCCATGCCCGGGCCGGACTTCCTGCGCCTGCTGCGCGAAAGCGGCGGCACCCTGCTCCCCCCGGGCGGAGCCGGGGAGGGGCCGGAGAAATCCTGAGCGCCTAGCCTTTTCCGCCCTTTCCCGAGTCCTTGCCCGTCTTGCGCTGCGCGCGCGAGGGCTTGCCGGAGGTCTTCTTGGGCGTCTTGCCGCCCGCCTTGCCGCCCGCCTTGCCGGAAGTCTTGCCGGAAGTCTTGCCCGGCTTCCTGCCCGAGGACTCCCGCGCGCCCTTGTCCGAAGCGCCTCTCTCGGTCCTGTCGGACGCCTTTGCGGGGGGGGTTCCCGCCGCCGTCTTGCCGCCCGTCTTTCCGCTTGTTTTCCCGCTTGTTTTCCCGCCCGTTCCGGCGCCCGTGCGCCCAGCGGCGCGGGCGCCCGCCCGGGACGTGCGCCGCGCGGCGCGCGCCTCGCGCAGCTCGCGGGAAAGCTCCTCGGCCTCCCCGGGACGGCTCGCGAGCGTCTCCCCGGCCGCTTGCGGCGCCTCCGCCCTGCCGCGCGCCGCGCCGCCCTTGCGGCCGCGCGCGCGTCCCGCGTCCTCCACGGGCACCAGGGTGACCTCGAGCCGGGCCAGGTTCACCTCCTCGAGCAGCACGCGCACGCTCTGCCCCAGGGTGAAGCGGCGGCCCGTGCGCTCGCCGAGCAGCATCTGCCGCTCGGGCAGGTAGCCGTAGTAGTCGTCCGTGAGCGCGGAAAGACGCACCATGCCCTCGGCCATGACCTCGGAGAGCTCGACCCAGAAGCCGAAGTCCGCCAGGCCCGAGACCACGCCGGAAAACTCCTGGCCCACCTTGTCGCGCAAAAAGAGCACCGTGACGCGCTTGAGCATCTCGCGCTCTGCCTCCATGGCCGTGCGCTCGCGCCCGGAGAGGTGGTTGCCCAGGTCGCGCAGCTTCTTGTGCGGCATGTCCGCGCCGCCGGGCAGCGACAGGGCCCGGCGCAGCGCCCGGTGCACCTGCAGGTCCGCATAGCGGCGGATCGGCGAGGTGAAGTGGCAGTACGACGTGCTGGCCAGGCCGAAGTGGCCCAGGTTGTCCGGGGAGTACTTGGCCTGCATCATGGTGCGCAGGGTGAGGCGGTTGACCATGAACTCCACGTCCGTGCCCTGGGCCGCGGAAAGGAGGGCCTGCAGCCCGGCGGGAGAGGGTTCCTCGGGCACGCGGTCGGCCAGCTCGGTGTGCGCCAGGACCTTGTACAGGGCGCGGATCTTGTCCGGATCGGGCTGCTCGTGGACGCGGAACAGCGGCTCCGGCCCCGCGGACTCCAGGAACTCGGCCACGGCCTCGTTGGCCGCGATCATGAACTCCTCGATGATCTGGTGGCCGAAGTGGCGCACCTTGGGCCGGATGTCCACGGTCTCGCCGTAGATGTTGAACTGGATCTCGGGCTCGGGCAGGTCGAAGTCCAGGCTGCCGCGCTCGCGGCGGTTGGCGTTCAGTATCCGGGCCAGCTCGTAGGCCCGCTCGAGCATGGGCATGACGTGCGCCATGCCCGCGCGCGCCTCCTCCTCGCCCAGGATGAGGCCGCGGTTGACCTGGGAGTAGGTCAGCCGCGCCTTGCTCTTGATGACCGCGGCGTAGAACCGGCTCTCCCCGGGCTTTCCCTGGGCCGAGAAGTCCATCTGCGCCACCATGGCGAGCCTCGGCACGTCCGGGTTCAGGCTGCACAGCCCGTTGGACAGGGCCTTGGGGAACATGGGCTCCACGGACTGGGGGAAATAGTAGGAGTTGCCCCGCTCCACGGCCTCGCGGTCCAGCGGCGAACCGAGCTGCACGTAGTGCGCCACGTCCGCGATGGCCACCCACAGGGTGTAGCCCCGGCCCTTCCTCTCCACGTAGACGGCGTCGTCGAAGTCCCGCGCCTTGGCGCCGTCGATGGTCACGAAGTCCAGGTCGCGCAGGTCGCGGCGCATGTCCCCGCGGCCCGTCATGTCCTCCTCGGAGGGGGCCTCGGGCAGGCTCGCGGCCTCCTCCAGGCAGTCGGGCGGGAAGCTCGTGGGGATGCCGTGGTTGTGCTTGACCATGGTCTCCTGCACGCCCACGTCGTCCTCCTTGCCGAGCACGCGCAGCGACTCGCCCTGCCACAGCTCGCGGTCGAGCCGCTCGCCGGGCCGGACGTGGACGATGATCCCGGGTCCGGGCATCCCGTCCTCCGGGAAGGGGACCATGAACATGGCGTGCTGGCGCGGGTCCGTGGGCTGGCAGAGCATGAAGCCCTTGCCCAGCGGCCGCTCCGTGCGGCAGGGGATCTCGTTCAGGCGGCGCTCGATGACGCGCACGATGCGGCCCGCGGGGTTGCGGCCGTGGCGCTCGCGGGTCACGGCCACGACCACGCGGTCGCCGTGCCAGGCGCCGCCGAAGTCGCCCGGCGCCACGAAGATGTCCACCTTGCGCCTGGGGTCCTCCGGGATGACGAAGCCCACGCCCGTGCGCTGGACCTGCAGGCGGCCGGTGAGCAGGTTCATCTGCTCCACCAGGCCGTAGGCGTTGCCGTGCGTGGCGATGACCTTGCCCTGGGAGACGAGCTCGTCCATGACCGTGAAGATGCGGTGCTTCTCCTGCTTGGGCAGGCGGAAGGCCTTGAGCAGGTCGCGCGGGGTCATGGGCTTGCCCGTGCGGCGCATGAGGCCGAGCACTTCCTTGGGCTCCAGAGGCGGCGCCTCGGGCTTGTTACGCTTGGCCATGCGTCCTCCCGGCGCGCGCCGCGGCGAAGAGGCGGCGCTGCGCGAATGTTTCGAAGGTTTCATCCGAGAAAAGGCGTTCCCCGAAGCGGGCCTCGACCTCGAGCACGCTGACCAGGGAGGAGATGCTCCCCGCCCCGGGCCCGCCGAGCTTCACGGCGTCCTTGGCCGTGACCACCACGTGGCGCGCGCCCGCGCGCCCCGCGGCGGAGGCTATGCGGGCGGCGTCCTCGCCGCTGAAGCCGTGGTGGTCGGCGAAGGCCAGCACCTCCTCGGGCGGATAGCCGAGAAACGCCTCGGCCGTGGCCGCCACCTGGGCGGGATGGGCCACGCCGCAGGCCACCACGTAGGGCTCGCGCTCGAGGTCCGTCCGCGCGGGCCCGCCAGTGAGGGGGCGAAGCCCCGCCGGGGCGAGGAAGAAGGCGAAGATCGGCCTGGCGTAGGGCGCAAGCCGCTCGCGCACGGCCCTGCCCACAGCATCGAGGCTCCCGTCAGGAGTCTTCAGCACGAAGGCGTCGGCGCGCTCGAGCGCCGCCGTGCCCTCGCGCCAGTAGCCCGCCGGGAAGGTCCGCCCCCAGGCCTCGCCCAGGTCCTCGGGCCGGAGCAGGCAGAGGTTCAGGTCCCGGGCCACGGCCAGGTGCTGGAATCCGTCGTCGAGCAGGAAGAGGTCCGGGGAGAGGTTCTCCGCCGCGTAGGCCCCGCCGCGCCGCCGCACCGGATCCACCACCACCCGGGCGCCCGGGCAGGACCGGGAGAGCAGCAGGGGCTCGTCGCCGGATTCGGCCGGGTCGTCCGTGGGGCTCACCAGCCAGGGCAGGCGGGGCGGATGCGCGCCGTAGCCGCGCGTGAGCACCACGGGCCGAAGCCCCTCCTCCACGGCCCGGCGGCAGAGCCAGAGCGTCAGCGGGGTCTTGCCCGTGCCGCCCATGGCCACGTTGCCCACGGAGCAGACCGGAGCGGGCAGCAGCAGGCGCGGAAAGGCACCGGCCGCGTAGAAGCCCTCGCGCAGGCGCATGAGCCCGGCCCAGGCCGCGCCCGCGGGCGCGAGCAAGGGACCGAAGCGGTCGAGGAGGCGGTGCGCGTCGGCCATGGGGAGATCCGGGGGGTTCAGGGTCCCGCCGGGAGGGGAATCCTCCCGGCGGGAAGCGCGGAGATTATTGGCGGCGTCCGCCGAAGAGGCTCAGCAGCATGAGGAAGAGGTTGATGAAGTCGAGGTAGAGCTGCAGCGCTCCCATGATGGCGCCGCGGCGCATGACCGTGGCGTCGCCCATGGGCGCGGTGGCGGCCATGTAGCGCAGGCGCTGCGTATCGTAGGCCGTGAGGCCCACGAAGACCAGCACGCCCACGCCAGAGATCACGAAGTCGAGCCCCGGGCTCCTCAGGAACATGTTCACCACCATGGCGATGACCACGCCGATGAGGCCCATGAACAGGAAGCTGCCCCAGGAGGAGAGGTCCTTCTTGGTCACGTAGCCGTAGATGCTCATGGCGCCGAACATGCCGCCCGCCGTGAGGAAGGCCTTGTAGATGGCGGCCATGGAGTAGACCAGGAAGATGGACGAGAGCGTCACGCCGTTGAGCACGCTGTAGAGCAGGAAGAGGCCCGTGGCCGTGGTCGCGGAGAGGCGGTTGATGGCGCCGGAGATGGCGAAGACGAGGCCGACCTCGGCCACCAGCAGCACGATGAGCAGGATGCTGTTGCCGAAGATGGCCTGGATCATGGCCGGGCTCGACGCCGTATAGATGGCCGCGGCAGCGGTCAGCATGAGCCCCGCGCTCATCCAGCCGTAGACGCCGCGCATGAACTCGCTCAGGACCTCGGTCCCGACCTGCGCCTGGCGCATTGTGCCGAATCGATTCATTGCCGTTTTCCTCCGTTTGGTTGATTCAATTTTGAAAAATAATCACTTTCCACCGCACTGGCAAGGACATCCGGCCCGAACGGGCCGTTCCCGGAACAAAAACAGGCGGCGGACAGACTTCCCCACGAGATACAACGCATGGCGCGGCCGCTTTGCCGACAGGCGGGCCCCGGAAAGGGACGGAAAGGGGACAGGAGCGCGACAGGCGGCCGTCAGGGACCGCACGCCCAGAACGCGGGGGCACCCGGGCGCCGCGCCGGGGTAGCGCGGAGACGCGCGGCCCGTCGTCCCCGCTGCCCGCCCGTTCCGCACCCGTCCGGCGCGCCGCGCGCGTAGCCTTGGAGAAAAATTGATGCTAGGTTTTCCGCCGGAGACGCGCATGGACACCCCCATATCCTTCCTCACCCGTTCCGCCGCCTCGCTCGGCCGCCTCAAGGACATCGCCGTGATTCTCGCCAAGTACGGCTTCGGCGAGATCCTGGACGTGCTCCGCCTGCCCTTCAAGAGCCCGGCCGCGCCCGAGAGCGCCGAGGCCGCCGAAGCCACGGCCTGGACCAAGATCCGCATGGCCTTCGAGGACCTCGGCCCGACCTTCGTGAAGATCGGCCAGATCCTCGCGCTCAGGCCGGACCTCATCCCCCTCGATCTCTGCGACGAGCTGAAGCTTCTGCAGGAGCAGGTCAGGCGCGAGCCCTTCGAGGTCGTGCGCCAGGCCGTGGAGCGGACCTACGGCCGCCCCCTGGAGGAGGTCTTCTCGAGCTTCGACACAGAGCCCGTGGCCTCGGCCTCCCTCTCCCAGGTGCACCGCGCCGTGCTCGCCGACAACGGCCGGGAGGTCGCGGTCAAGGTCAGGCGGCCCGGCGCCGCCGCGACCATCGAGGCGGACCTCGACATCATGGCCACCCTGGCCTCCATCGTGCACGAGCGTGTGGCGTCGCTGCAGAACGTGAACCTGCCCCAGGTGGTGGTCGAGGTGCGCAAGAGCCTGCGCCGCGAGATCGACTTCGTGAGCGAGGCCCGCCACATCATCATCTTCCGCCGGCTCTTCGCGAACGACGACGCGGTCACGGCCCCGCGCGTGGAGGAGGAGTGGACCCGGCCCCAGGTGCTGGTCATGGAGTTCCTGCGCGGCACGCGCCTCGAGGACTACCAGGGCGACGAGGAGGAGCGCGACCGCATCGCCCGCGCGGGGCTTCGCTGCGTGGTCTCCCAGATGCTCGAGCACGGCTTCTTCCACGCCGACCCCCACCCCGGCAACGTGCGCATCCTGCCGGACGGGCGGCTGTGCTACTTCGACTGGGGCATGGTCGGCCGCCTGAACGACGAGATGCGCCAGGCGCTGGTCGACTACATCATCGGCATCGTCAAGGGCGACGCGCGGCGCATCGCCCGCACGGCCCTGGAGATGGCCGAGCGCGTGCCGCCGCTGCTCGACATGCACCGCTTCGTCACCGACATCCTCTGGGTCCTGGACAAGCTGCGCGCCCCGGTGGGCCGAGGCCCGGACTTCGGCCGCTTCCTCCTGGACATGGCCCAGACCTGCGCCGGGCACGGCATCCGCCTGCGCTCCGACTACATCCTCATGGGCCGCGCCCTGGTCTCCACCGAGGCCTGCGGCCGCATCGTCAAGCCGGACTTCGACACCCTGGCGGCCCTGAAGCCCATGGGCCTGGCCTACGTCGCGCGCCGCGCCTCCATCCTCTTCTCGGACAAGCCGCTCTTCGGCGACGTCCAGGAGTCGCTGCGCCAGCTCGCCGGACTGCCGGGCAAGGCCGCCCACGTCCTGGAGATGGTCGAGGCCGGGCAGGTCTCCATCACCCTGCGCCAGGCGGGCGTGGAGCAGCAGATGGCCAACCTGCGCGGCCTGGCTTACGTCATCGCCGCGGGCCTCGTGGCCGCCTCCCTGGTCATCGGCTCCTCCCTGATCTACATCTCGGGCATCGGCCCGAGCTGGAACGACACGCCGATCTTCGGCCTGACCGGCTTCACCATCTCCGGCCTGTTCGGCATGTGGCTGGTGGTGCACCTCCTCAAACGCAAGAAGTGAGGCTACGCCATGGACGTCTTCAGCAAGGGATTCATCATGGGCCTCGGCCTCGGCCTGACCGTCAAGGAAGGCGCGGAGGAGGCCGCCTCGCGCCTGGCCGAGAACCTCGGCGGCATGGCCGGGCAGGCCCGCGACGAGGCCGCCGAGCTCGCCCGCGCCGTGTCCGAGCGGCTCTCCCGGGCCGAGCGGCGCGGCCGGGCCGCCCTGCACGACGAGGTCGCCGCCTTCGCCCGCGAGAACGGCCTGGCCGGCGCCCGGGAACTGGACGAGCTGCGCGCGCGCGTCGAGCGCCTCGAAGCCGCCCTGGCCGCGCGGGACGCAGCCGCCCCGCAGCCCGGACAAGGCCCCTGCGCCCCCAAGGACGCCGCGGCTGCCGCGGGCAACGCGACCCTGGCCCCGGAGGACGCGGACAACGCCCAGGTCGAGGACCAGGGCTAGGGCGCGCGGACCACGCGACGCAGGGAAAAGGAAACGCTCCACACATGCACATGCTCGAACGACTGGCCCAGGCAGGCGGCCTGCTCGACTGCGGCGGGGACGGGCCCCACCTCCCCTGTTCCGGGAAGGGACACGCCCCCTCGTCCCACGACTCGCTCTTCCGCTACGTGCCCCCGGCCCTGCGCCGCCCCTTCGCCGATCCGGACAGGCCGCCGGTCTTCTCCGTCTACGACGGCCGGACCGACCTCGCGGAGCTCCGCCGCGACACCCGACTCTTCCTCGTGCTCGGCGCCTGCCCCTCCCCGGAGCTCGACGCCCTGCTCCACGACCCCGACGCCGCCTGCGTGGTCGTGGACCCGGACCGCGCCCGGCTGACCGCCCTGGCCGAGGAGTCCGGCGCGGCCGAAGGCCGCGCGCCCAAGACGATCTGGGTCACGGGCGACGTGGCCGCCGCGCGCTTCGGCCTGGGCGGCCTCTTCCTGAGCGGCATCTTCGATCACGGCTTCCCGGCCGTGCTCGCGCCGCGCGGCGAGGAAGAGGCCTGGCTCGAGGCCCTGGGCGAGGTCGTGGAGTACGTGGAGGTCCTCTACTACCGCAGCGCGATCCACGTCCTGGACGGCCACGACCTGACCCGCTGCCGCCCCCTGCGCGACGTGGCCCTCAGCCCCTACCACCTCGACCAGCTCGCCCACTGCTTCGAGAACCTGCCCGACTACGCCCGCTGCCCGGACGTGGAGGCCCTGCGCGACAGCTTCGCCGGAGGCACGGCCGTGCTCGTGGGCGCCGGGCCGGACCTGGACGAGCGCCTCGACCTCCTGCGCCGCCTGAAGGGCCGCGCCCTGATCATCTGCGTGAACAACGCCCTGCGCACCCTGGTCCGCCGCGGCATCGAGCCCGACATCTGCCTGGTCATGGACCCGGCCCTGATGATCGCCAAAAGCTACACCGACGTGCCGCACCTGCCGGACACGCTCCTCGTGGCCCACCGCTTCTGCCACGTGCCGCGCCGCGTCTTCGACCGCGTCGTCTTCTTCGGCAACCCCATCGAGCAGGCCGCAGGGCCCGGCACCGAGCTCCCACGCCACGGCTCCGTGATCTCCGCCGCCTTCTCCCTGGCCGAACTGCTCGGCGCCGCGCGCTGCATCATCGTGGGCGGGCAGCTGGCAAGCCCCGACCCCTGGCGCCTCGGCTACAGCGCGGCCTCCATCCACGGCGGCAGCGCCTCCTCCCTGGCCGCGCGCCCCCTCATCGGCACCCATCCCCAGCTCTACCCCGTGCGCCTGCCGCACGGCCGCACCCTCTACACCACCCCGAACTTCCGCGACGCCTCCCTCTGGCTCCTGGCGCGCATGGCCGACTCGCGCATGGAGGTCGTCAACACCTCCCCGGACAGCCTGCTCTTCGGCCCGGACATCACCCTGGACCAGGACCCGGCCCTGCCGCCCCCCGCGCCAGGCATGCACGTCCCCCACCCCTCGCACGTGGCCGCGTCCCTGCCGGAGCACCTGCCCGTCCGCCGCGTGCGCGAGCTCCTCGCCTTCGGCGTGGAGCGCGCCGCCTTCTGGCGCGAGGTCCGCGCCGCGGCCCAGACCGTGCTCGCGGCCCACACGCCCCTGCCCCAGGCCACGGCCGTCTTCGCCCACTTCGAGGCCAACACGGTCTCCTACCTCGTCAGCCGCTTCGAGGACTTCGACAACCAGGCCTTCCACACGGCCTGGTTCGCCGGGCACGACCGCGAAGCCCGCCGCGCCGCCCTGGCCGACTACTTCCGCCACGTCGAGGGCATGGCCAACATGCTGCTCTCGCGCCTGGCCGTCTCCCTCAACCGGCTGCGCCAGCTCGGCGGCTGAGACATTTCCCCCCACCCGAACACAAAGGACATCCCGAAAATGGACAAGAAGATCATCGCCACCGCCAAGGCCCCCGCCGCCATCGGCCCCTACTCCCAGGCCGTGCGCACCGGCTCGCTCGTCTTCTGCTCCGGACAGATCCCCCTGGACCCGAAGACCGGCGAGCTCGTGCCCGGCGGCATCGCCGAACAGGCCGAGCAGTCCCTCACGAACCTCGCCGCCGTGCTCGAAGCCGCGGGCTCGAGCCTCGAAGGCGTGGTCAAGACCACCTGCTTCCTCGCCGACCTCGCCGACTTCGCCGCCTTCAACACCGTCTACGCCAAGTTCTTCACCGCCGATTGCCCCGCCCGCTCCACCTTCCAGGTCGCTGGCCTGCCCAAGGGCGCCCGCGTCGAGGTGGAGGCCGTGGCCGTCGTCACGGAGTAATGCCGGGGGATGCCTCCGGCGGGCAGGGAGGGGGCTGCGCGCCCCCTCCCTGCACCCACCCTGCGCGAGGCTCAGCCTCGACCGGTTTCGCTCCGGCACGACCGACGACCTGACAGACGACGCCTGGGCGTGGCGGGCCGCGAAACCGAAGTGCCCGAGCTTTTCCCGCGCCAAGGCGCGCGGGAAAAGCTCGGGCACCGTTGCCGTCGGGGAAGATTCCCCGAACCCCTCGCACGTAATCGACCGAACCGGTTGAAACTTCCCCTTCTCCCTCTCCTTTGCCGAGGGTCTTCAAAGGCGCCCGCTGTTCTCGCCGCAGGCAAAGGAGATGGT
>NZ_ATHV01000040.1 GCF_000422205.1 Desulfovibrio sp. X2 | reverse complement strand
GGGTCCAGGGAGGGGGCGCGCAGCCCCCTCCCTGGCCGCCGGAGGCATTCCCGAAGAATCCTCCTACGCTGGCCCGGGCCTAGCGGATCTGCAGGTTTGTGGGCCTAGCGGCCCTGGCCCTGGCCGCTTTCCTCCTCGAGGGAGGTGATGAGTTCGTGCAGGACCACGGCCTGCCGGGAGAGGTCGCTGACGGCTCCGGCGGCGTGGCGCATGGAGTCGGCCATTTCCGAGGAGACGACGTTGATCTCCTCGACGTGTCGGCTGATCTCCTCGGTGGCGGCGGACTGCTGCTCGGCGGCGGTGGCGATGGCGCGCACCTGGTCCGAGGATTCGGCCACGAGGCCGAGGATGGCGTCGAGTCCGGAGGCGGCCTGCTCGGTCTGGCCGAGGGACTTCTCGATGATGTCCTTGGCGCGGTCCATGCCCGTGAGGGTGGTGCCGACGCTTTTCTGGATGCCGCCCACGGCCTCGCCGACCTCCTTGGTGGCGGTCATGGTCTTTTCGGCGAGTTTGCGCACCTCGTCCGCGACCACGGCGAAGCCGCGGCCCGCGTCGCCCGCTCGCGCGGCCTCGATGGCGGCGTTCAGCGCCAGGAGGTTGGTCTGGTCGGCGATGTCCTCGATGGTCTGGGCGATGGAGCCGATGCCGTCGGCCTTGCGGCTCAGGTCGGAGACGGACTCGTAGACCAGGCCGAAGTCCTGGCTGATGCCGTGCACGTCGTCGCGCACGCGCTCCACCTGGGCCTTGCCCTGGTCGGCGGCGGAGCGGGTGCGGTCCGCGAGGGTGGCGGTGCTTCCGGCGTTCTTGGCGATCTCGAGGACCGAGGCGGACATCTCCTCCACGGCGGTAGCGGTCTCGTTGACGCGGGCGGACTGGTTCCCGGCTCCGCGGCTGGACTCCTCGACCTGGGAGGAGAGCTCGGTGGAGGCGGTGGAGACGATGGCGGCTACGTCCTTCAGGCGCATGGCGGCGTGCAGCATGCCCTCGGTGCGGGCGGCCTCGGCCTGGCGGCGGGCCTCCTCGGCCTGCCGTTTGGCCTCCTCTGCCACGCGGGCGGTACGCTCGGCCTCGGCGCGCCGGGCCTCGAGCTCGCCGACGTTGTCCTTCAGGGTGGCGGCGGTCTGGTTCAGGGCCTCGTAGACCTGGCCGACCTCGTCGCGGCGGCGCACGGTCAGGCGGGCGTCGTAGCGGTGCTCGGCTATGGCGCGCAGCTGGCCGATCATGCCGGTGAGGGGGCGGAAGATCTCCTTGTTCAGGAAGAAGGAGATGGCCAGGCAGATGAGGGCGAGGACGCCGAGCACGGCCAGGCCGGACTGCCACATGAGGGCGCGGGTGGGGCCCACGACCTCGTCGTACTCGACGAAGGTGAGGAACTTCCAGCCGAGCGCGGGCGCGGTGCGGCAGAGCGCCAGGTAGCGGGTGCCGTTCATGTCCACGATGGCCTGGCCGGAGCCGAGGTCGAAGGCCCGGGTCAGGCCGGGGATGTTCAGGTCGGAGATCTTCTTGAAGTTCTGCTCGGGATCGTGGGGATTGGAGATGACCACGCCGTCGCCCTGGACGAAGACGACGTACCCGGTCTTGCCGATCTTGATGTCCTTGACGATGTCGGTGAGGACCTTGAGGGAGATGTCCACGCCCAGGACGCCGATGCGCCGGTTGGTGTCGGAGACGACCTTGGCCACGCCGACCACGGCCTCGCCGGTGGTGGAGAGGTAGGCCTTGGAGATGACGGCCTTGTCCGGGGTGGCCAGGGCGTCCTGGTACCAGGGACGCTTGCGCGGGTCGTAGCCCGCGGGCAGGGCGTCCTCGAGGCTCGAGACGAAGCCGCCGTCCTCGGAGCCGAAGTAGACCTCCACGTAGGCCGGGTGGGTGGCCTGGACGCGGCGGAAGTTGGCGGTGATGGCCCGGCCCGACTCGTCGTCCTCGCGGGGCACGGCCTTGGTCTTGACGGTGGTGCCGACGTAGGAGGTGAGGGTGTTGTCGACCTTGTGGACGGCGGGCGCGGTGCCGAGCAGGCTGACGTTCTGCCGGGCCTGGTCCATGAAGATGGTCATGGCGTTGTCGAGCTGGACGATCTCGCTGCGCACGGCCGCGCTCTGCCGCGCCAGGGTCTCCTTGAACATGGAGTTGAAGACGATGCCGAAGATCACGGCCACGGGAACGGAGATGACCAGGACCAGCACGAGCATGATCCTGAGCTTGATGGATTTCATGTTCCTACCTGCTGCGGTGGTTGATGTGCCGCGGGCCTGGGCCCGCGCGGGGCTGCCGGGCCTGGGGAGGAAATCCCTCCGGATGCCGGGTAGCTGTCTCCGAAAAAGAATGAAAGGGTCTGCTATCACAGCGAATTGACGCTTCCGTGCCGGGACGGCGCCGATTCGCGCAAGGGGAGGTACGGCAGACGATTTCCGGCGTCAAGTTGACCCGGCTCATAATTTGTCCCTATAGTGGCGATACCTGGAAAAGACGAAGCGCCATGCGCTTTTTGCGGGGGCACGCCATGAAGGTCCGCGAGATCATGCAGCCGAGCACCCATTTCCTGCGCGGCGGCGCCACGCTGCGCGATGCCGCGGCCCTCTTCGGGAGCAGCGGCGTCGGCGGGGCGCAGGTGCTGGACGGGGAAGGCAGGCCGGGAACGGTCTTCACCTGCGACGACCTGATCCTGGCGCTGGCACGCGGCGCGCGCCTGTCCGATCCGGTCCTGGGCCACGCGCGGCGGCACATCTGCGCCGTGGGGCCGGACACCGCGGTGGAGGACATCCCCTGGCAGGGCAGCCGCTTCCTGGGCGTCATGGACGGCGCGCGCATGGTGGGCTGCCTTGCGGCCGACCGCGTGCCGGACGCGCACGAGGCGGCGGACGGTGCGGCGGGCGACGCGGACGGCGAGGCCGACGCGGGCGCGACGCCCTGGCCCGAGGCCCTGGAACATTTCCCCGAGCCGCTCTTCCTGTGCGCTGCGGACGGCACGGTGCGGCGCGGCAACCGGGCGGCGCGGCGCATTCTGGGCGAGGTCTTGGGCGAGGTCTTGGGCGAGCTCCGGGGCGAGCTTCCCGACGGGGCGCGCCCGGGCGCGGGCCTGCCCACGGGCCTGCCGGTGAATCTGGCGGACGCCCTGCGCCGCGCGGGCTTCAGCCTGGAGCGCGATCCGGCCGATCCCGAATCCTCGGCGCACGCGGCGCGCGGCGAGACGCGCTATGCCCTGCTGCGCTGGCCCGTGCCCGCGCCGGACTCCGCGCGCGTCGGCTGGAACATGATCCACCTGCGCGACGTGAGCGAGCAGCACGCCGTGCTCGGCAAGCTCCAGAGCATGCGAGAGCTGTCGCGCGAGTTCCGGGCCATCATCGACTCCTCCTTCGACGGCATCTACATCACGGACGGCGAGGGCAAGACGCTGCTCATCAACCGCGCCTACGAGCGCATCACCGGCATCCGCGCCGCCGAGGTGGTGGGCCGGACCATGGCCGAGCTGGTGAGCGAGGGCTTCTACGACAAGTCCGTGACCCTGCAGGTGCTGCAGTCGCGAAAGGTCGAGACCATCATCCAGAAGGTCAGGCGCGGCAAGATCATCGTGGTCACGGGCAACCCCATCATGGACGAGGCCGGGAACATCTGGCGCGTGGTGACCAACGTGCGCGACGTGACCGAGCTGCAGCGGCTGCAGGAGGAGCTGGAGAAGATGAGCGCCCTGCACGACCGCTACCGCATGGAGCTGGACACCCTGCGCAAGAGCATGGGCCGGGACGGCGGCATCGTGGTGCGCTCCAAGCGCATGCGCGACGTCTACGAGCAGGCCCTGCGCCTGGCCCAGGTGGAGTCCACGGTGCTGATCATGGGCGAGTCCGGGGTGGGCAAGGAGGTGGTGGCCGAGGCCATCCACCGCCACAGCCCGCGCCGCGAGCGGCCCTTCGTGCGCATAAGCTGCGCGGCCATCCCGGAGCAGCTGCTGGAATCCGAGCTCTTCGGCTACGTGCAGGGGGCCTTCACCGGGGCCAGCCGGGCGGGCAAGCCCGGCGTCTTCGAGCTGGCCCACCAGGGCACGCTGTTCCTGGACGAGATCGGCGAGCTGCCCCTGGGGCTGCAGTGCAAGCTGTTGCGCGTGCTGCAGGAGCGGGTGGTGCTGCGCCTGGGCGAGGTGCGGCCCACGCCGGTGGACGTGCGCATCATGGCGGCCAGCAACCGCGACCTCGAGGCCATGATGCGCGTCGGGCAGTTCCGCAACGACCTCTACTACCGGCTGAACGTGGTGCCCATCGTGGTGCCGCCCCTGCGCGAACGGCGCGAGGCGGTCTTCGACTTCATCTACCGCTTCCTGGGCCGCTTCAACCGGAAGTACGGGCTCGGCCGCCAGATAGACCCCGAGGCCTGCGACTTCCTGGCCGCCTTCGACTGGCCGGGCAACGTGCGCCAGCTGGAGAACACCATGGAGCGGCTGGTGGTGCTGAGCCAGGGCGACCTGATCACGCGCGAGGACGCGCAGCGCGCCCTGGCCCCGCGCCGCGACGCGAACGGCGCGGAGGACACGGACCAGAGCCTGCGCGCCGCGGTGGAGCGGGCCGAGCGGGCGGCCATCGGCCGCGCCCTGGCCGCGCACGGCTCCACGCGCGCCGCGGCCAGGGCCCTGGGCGTGAACCAGTCGACCATCGTGCGCAAGGCGCGGCGCTATCGCCTGGCCTGCGACTGATGCCGCACTGCATCATGCGATGCGTCACTGCATCAGCTTTGAAATAATTGACCTTTATCAGCCATCAATGGATTCCATTGACATTTTCCGCATCCTTGCGATGCCCCGGCGCATCGCTCATGAGATTTCCTGAGGCCGCCCCTCCGGCGGCAAAGCGCTTTGTCGTTCTTCATCATCCTGATATTGCAGCTCATTTCATACGGCCCGTTTTCGCGGCCGGATGGCATGGAAGTTGATCAGGAAAAGAGCGGATATCCTCGAAAAACCGACGTCGGCATGTCAGCGGCCGCCCCGCATCTCGCGCGCGGCCGCGCTCCTCCCCTGCACTTCTGACCGGAGGCGCTTGCATGCGACAGGAAATCTTCGCCACAACACCGCGCATCGTCATGGGAGCCGGAAGCCTCGCCCGCGTGGGCGACGAGGTGAAACGGCAAAACGGCACGTCCGTGCTCATCGTCACCGACCCGGGCGTCGCGGGAACCGGCATCGTGGAGCGGCTGGAAGGGATCCTCAAAGACGCCGGACTGGCCGTGGCCCGCTTCGACAAGGTGGAGGCCGACCCCCGCTACGAGATCGTGGAGGACTCCCTGGCCGCGCTTCGGGCGGCCAAGGCGGACACGGTCATCGGCATCGGCGGCGGCTCGTCCCTGGACATGGCCAAGATCACCGCGGTCATGGCCGTGAACGAGGGGCCGGTGGGCAGGTACTTCGGCATCGACCTGGTGCCGCAGCCCGGCCTCAAGACCATCCTCATCCCCACCACCGCGGGCACGGGCAGCGAGGTGACGCCCATCGTCATCCTCTCCGACCACCACGAGAAGCTGAAGAAGGGCGTGGTCAGCCCCTACCTCTTCCCCTCCTGCGCCCTGCTCGACCCCGAGCTGACCCTGGGCCTGCCGCCCGCCGTCACCGCCGCCACCGGCATGGACGCCCTGATCCACGCCCTCGAGGCCTACACCTCGAAGAACGCCACGGCCATGTCCGACGTCCTGGCCAGGGAGGCCATCGGCCTCGTCTTCCACAACATCCGCACCGCCTACGCCAACGGCGAAAATCTGGAAGCGCGCTCGAACATGCTGCGCGGCAGCCTGCTCGCGGGCATGGCCTTCGCCAACGCGGGCGTCACCGCGGTGCACGCCTTCGCCTACCCCATCGGCGCGGAGTTCCACATCCCGCACGGCGTGGCCAACACCATCATGCTGGTGCCGGTCATGCGCTTCAACCAGACCGGCAACCTGCCCCGCTTCGCCCGCCTGGCCGAGCTCCTGGGCGAGAACACGGCGGGGCTGAACCAGCGCCAGGCCGCGGCCCGCGCCGTGGCCGCCCTCACGGACCTGGCCGAGGACCTGCGCGTGCCGCAGCACCTCTCCGCCTTCGGCGTCAAGGAGGGCGACATCCCGAACCTGGCCGCGGGCGTCATGAAGGTCACCCGCCTTCTCGCCAACAACCCGCGCCGCCTGGCCGTCGAGGACGCCGAGGCGATTTATCGGGAAGCGCTGTAGGCGCGGGACGCGGCGACACCCCCAGGAAGCAGAACGATCAGACGGAGGTGCCTTATGAAGATGTACATGTTCGAGGCGGGAATCCTGAAGAGCCAGAAGCAGTACTTCACCCTCGGCCAGGGCGTGGGACAGGCCTTCGACGTGCCCGTGCCCTTCGCGCTCATCGACCACCCCAAGGGCAAGGTCCTCTTCGACACGGGCAACGCCCTGGAGACCGTGCACACCAAGGAGGAGCACTGGGGCGCCATCCTCGGCGCCTACGACCCGGTCATGAGCGAGGAGCAGTGGTGCGTGAACGCCATCAAGAAGATCGGCGTCGCGCCCGAGGAGATCAAGTACGTCATCCTCTCCCACCTGCACCTCGACCACGCGGGCGGCGTGGGCCACTTCCCCAACGCCCGCTACGTGGTGCAGCGCGACGAGCTGCACTTCGCCTACGTGCCCGATCCCTACATGAAGCTCGCCTACATCCGGAAGGACTTCGACAAGGACGTGCCCTGGTTCATCCTCGAGGGCCGACAGGACGACGGCTTCGACCTCTTCGGCGACGGGGCCATCACCATCCACTTCACCCCCGGCCACACCCCCGGCCACCAGTCCGTGCTCGTGAACCTCGAAAACTCCGGCCCCCGCTTCCTGGCGGCCGACTCCTGCTACACCACGGACAACCTCGCGGGCGCCCTGCCGGGCCTCATGTGGAACGCGGGCGAGACCGTGCGCAGCGTGGAGCGCATGCGCCACATGCAGGACGCCCACGGCGTGACCGTCATGACCGGCCACGACCCCGAGGCCTGGAAGTCCGTGAAGCAGGCTCCGGCGTTCTACGACTAGGCAAAGGCGCGATTTATAGGCACAACAAGGCGACGCGACGGCGCGCGGGCGGGGGCCGGATCCCGCCCGCGAGGCCATCCGCCGAAAGCCGCCGCGGCGTCGCCCCGCAACCCCTAGCAGAAGGTGGATTCATTCATGTCGCAGCCCACACAGAGCAAACTCTTCCGCGAGGCCTGCCTCGTGAACGGTAAGTGGGTCCAGGCCGCCGACGGCGCCACGTCCGCCGTGCACAACCCCGCCGACGGCAGCCTCGTCGGCCACGTGCCCTCCCTCTCCGCCAAGGAGATCGAGGACGTCATCGCCGCCGCGGCCTCCGCCCAGAAGGTCTGGGCCGCCAAGGCCGCCTCGGAGCGCGCCGCCGTGCTCGAGCGCTGGAACGCCCTCATCCTGCAGCACGCCGACGAGATCGCCGCCATCCTGACCGCCGAGCAGGGCAAGCCCCTGGCCGAGGCCAAGGGCGAGGTCCTGTACGCCGCCTCCTTCATCAAGTGGTTCGCCGAGGAGGCCAAGCGCGTCTATGGCGACGTCATCCCCGCGCCCACCGCGGACAAGCGCATGATCGTCATCAAGCAGCCCGTGGGCGTGTGCGCCGCCATCACCCCCTGGAACTTCCCGGCCGCCATGATCACCCGCAAGGCCGGACCGGCGCTGGCCACCGGCTGCGCCATGATCGTGCGCCCCGCCTCCCAGACGCCCTTCACCGCCCTGGCGCTGGGCGAGCTGGCCGTGCAGGCGGGCGTGCCCGCAGGCATCCTGCAGGTCGTCACCGGCAAGTCCGGCGTCGTGGGCGGCGTGCTCACGAAGAGCGACACCGTGCGCAAGCTCTCCTTCACCGGCTCCACCGAGGTCGGCCGCACCCTCATGGCCCAGTGCGCCCCCACCATCAAGCGCATCTCGCTCGAACTCGGCGGCAACGCGCCCTTCATCGTCTTCGACGACGCCGACCTCGACGCCGCCGTCGTGGGCGCCATCGCCTCCAAGTACCGCAACGCGGGCCAGACCTGTGTCTGCGCCAACCGCCTCTACGTCCAGTCCGGCGTCTACGACGAGTTCGCGAAACGCCTCGCCGAGGCCGTCGCGAAGATGCCCGTGGGACGCGGCACCGAGCCCGGCGTGCTCATCGGCCCCATGATCGACGGCAAGGCCGTGGAAAAGGTCGAAAGCCACATCCAGGACGCCGTCGCCAAGGGCGCCAAGGTCCTCCTCGGCGGCAAGCGCCACAGCCTCGGCGGCCAGTACTTCGAGCCCACCATCCTCACCGGCGTCACCAAGGAGATGCGCGTCGCCCGCGAAGAGACCTTCGGCCCCCTCGCCCCGCTCTTCAAGTTCGACACCGAAGAGGAAGCCGTGGCCCAGGCCAACGACACCGAATACGGACTCGCCGCCTACTTCTACACCGAGTCCGCCCGCCGCGCCTGGCGCGTCTCCGAAGCCCTGGAATACGGCCTCATCGGCCACAATACCGGACTCATCTCCTGCGAAGTCGCCCCCTTCGGCGGCATGAAGCAGTCCGGCATCGGACGCGAAGGCTCCAAGTACGGCACCGACGAGTACGTCGAGATCAAATACGTCTGCTCCTACGTCGGATAACGGCTCCCCCGCGCACGCGGGATGCCTCCGGCGGCCAGAGAGGGGGCTGCGCGCCCCCTCTCTGGACTCTCCCTGCGCCAGGCTGAGCCTGGCCCCCTTCGCAGGCGGCACGACTGACGACCGGGTAGACGAAGCCTGGGCGTGAGGGGGCAGCGGGAACGAATGTGCCCGGGATTTTCCCGTGCCCCTCGCTGCGCTCGGACCACGAAAAAATCCCGGGCACGGTTGCCGTCGGGGCCCGATCATCGGGAGGTGACCTCCCCAACCCTCTCCGCGTTCTCCCAAAATCGGGCCACAAAAGTTCTTCCCCCTCTCCTTTGCCGGAAGTCTTCAAGGGCGCTCGCCGTTCTCCCCGCAGGCAAAGGAGATGGTGGCGG
>NZ_ATHV01000039.1 GCF_000422205.1 Desulfovibrio sp. X2 | reverse complement strand
TGCGCGGGGGCCCGGCTTTTTTGCGCTCCGCGCATCCGGGGCATCCGGGGCATCCGGGGCGCTCGGCGCGGCCTGAGGGGCGCGGCGGGGCGGCGGGAGGGGGGAAGGACTCCATGAAGCGTCCCTCTCTCCCTCCCGCGCGGGTCTACTTGAAGAGGCTCAGGTACTTGCCGTAGCCGTCCTTTTGCAGGTCGGCCTTGGGGATGAAGCGCAGCGCCGCGGAGTCGATGCAGTAGCGGAGGTGGGTGGGCGGGGGGCCGTCCATGAAGACGTCGCCCAGGTGGGAGTCGGCGAAGCGGCTGCGCACCTCCACGCGCTGGTTGAAGAGGGTGCCGTGGTGGCGCTCCACGACGTTGCCGGGCTCGAGCGGCTTGGTGAAGCTCGGCCAGCCGGTGCCGGAGTCGAACTTGTCCGTGGAGCTGAACAGGGGCTCGCCCGAGACCACGTCCACGTAGATGCCGGGGCGGTGGTTGTCCCAGTACTCGTTCTTGAAGGGCGGCTCGGTGCCGTCGTTCTGGGTGATCTCGAACTGCATGGGCGTGAGCTTCTTCTCGAGCTCCTCGCGGCTGGGCTTGACGAACGGGGGCCCCGGCGGGGGCACGGGCAGGGCGGTTATCTTGCCCTGGTCGCCCCAGACCTTCTCCAGGAACTGGTCGCGGCCCGAGCCGAAGCGGTAGTAGCGGTAGCGCAGGGGATTCTTCCTGGCGTACTGCTGGTGGTAGTCCTCGGCCGGGTAGAAGGCGGTGTAGGGCCTGATCTCGGTGACGATGGGCTTGTCGCCGAAGACCTTGGAGGCGGCCAGCCGCTCCTTGGAGGCCTCGGCGATCTCCTTCTGCTTCTCGTCGTGGTAGAAGATGGCAGAGCGGTACTGCTTGCCGCGGTCCACGAACTGGCCGCCGGGGTCGGTGGGGTCGATGTGGTGCCAGAAGTAGTCCACGAGCTGCTCGTAGCTGACCTTCTTCGGGTCGAAGAAGACCTGCACGCTCTCCAGGTGGTGGGTCAGGCCCGCCGAGTTCTCCTCGTAGGTCGGGTTGACCTCCGTGCCGCCTGAAAAGCCCGAGTAGACCCGCGTCACGCCGGGCACCTTCTCGAAATCGGCCTCGGTGCACCAGAAGCAGCCGCCCGCGAAGGTGGCCACGCTCTCGCCGGGCCTCGGCTTCAGGTCCTGCGCCGTGACCTTGGCCTGCGCCGCGCCGCAGCAAAGCCCCAGGCCGAGGACCACGGCCAGGGCGAACAACCAGAACGATGCCTGTCGTGCGAGGAACATGCCTTTCCTCCCGTGGAAAAGGGTCGAAGGAAAAACGCCGATTTGGTCCAAAATAGCACGTTCGGCCGCACGCGCAAGGGAAGAAACCGGGAAGCAGCGGAAGGGAGAAGGGACGTGGAGAGAAAGCGGAAAGGCGGAAAGGCCGAAGAGGGGAAGAGGGTGAGGCGAAGGTCGGAAAGGGGAAGGCGGAGGAGGAAGGCGGGAAAGGCATAGCGTTTGAAGAGAGCCAGGATGCGAAGGGGGGCAGGGGAGGCCTGACCGGCCGCACCGTAGAACTCAAGCAGAAGATCTACACGGCCCTAGCCGACGGGCTCGAGAAGGCGCTCGGCATCCCGAGGGCCGACGTGATGGTGAACCTCGTGGAGGTGGTCAAGGAGAACTGCTCCTTCGGCGAAGGCGTGGCGCAGTATGCCTGAGGCTCGAGGGGGCGGCGGGACAGGCCGCGCATCGCTGCCCGGAGGGCGAAGGGGGTACTGATGTGTTCCGAAAAGAAAGCGCCCCAGGGGATCAGAAGAGCGCCTTGCCCTCGCACAGGTTGACCAGCCCGGAGAGAATCAGCGTCTCCCCTCGCCGTCCGCTGCCTGGACTCAGGACGGAGAGGATGCCGTCCTGTTTGAGCTTACCAAGCAGGTTCGAGATCATGGGACGGCTTGGCATGGCCGGGTCCGTGGCGAGCTGGGCCGCTTGGAAGATCGGACGCGCGAAGAGTCTGTCGAGCAAGGGGACGGCATATTGCGAATGGGTCAACCGTAGCACACGTTCCTTGAGCTCGGCGTAGAGGCTCATGATGGCGCGTACCTTGTCGGTATTGATCCCTGCCTGCTCGCTGATCGCGGTCAGGAAGAACTCAATCCAGGCGTTCCAAGCCCCCTGCTCGACGCCAAGCTGGCGTAGCGCGGCTACATAACGGTCCCTGTGCTTCTCGAGGTAGCTCGAGAGATAGAACATGGGACTTGAAAGAATCTTGCGCTCGAAGAGGAAGAGCGGCACGAGCATGCGGCCAAGCCGTCCGTTGCCGTCATTGAAGGGGTGCAGGATCTCGAACTGCGCATGGAGAACGGCGAGCTGCACGAACGGATCCGGCCTCTCCCTGTGGTAGTATTCCTCCCAGTTCTCGAGATACTCGGGAAGAAGGATCGGCTCCGGCGGCACGAAGAGCGCCTGTTCCATGGGCGTTCCCGAGGGGCCGATCCAGTTCTGGGTGGTACGGAACAGTCCCGGCTGCTTGTTCTCCCCGCGTACGCTATCCAGGAGGATGGCGTGAAGTTCTTTCAACAGCGAGAGGGTGAAAGCGCGATCAGCCAGCGTCGACTGGGCATAGAACAGCGCGCGGCGGTAGTTGACTATCTCGCCGATGTCCCGGCGGCGTTCTTCTTCCTTGGGCGACTCGCCCGCGTCGAATTTCAGCACTTCGCCCAGGGTCGCCTGCGTGCCCTCGATTTTGGAGGAGAGGACGGCCTCCTGGGTGGTCAGGGGGGAGAGCAGAACAGCGGGCTCCGGTATGCCTTGGAGCAGGCCGTCGTACAAGGCCAGCGCCCTGTTTGCCTTGCCGATGCTGGGAATGAGGCGCTCCCATTCAATTTCCGTGATAGGCAGGCGTTGGGGAATGAAGGGGCGCATAGGTCTTATGTTTATCCGTTGCGTTAATTGCATGAGGCGCAAGAAAGTTTGCGTCTAGCAAAACCACACTTCGTTTAACACTAATTCCACATTTGCACTAGATGGAAATAGGCTGATCGAATTGCTTCACGTGGAAACGTAGGCGAAAGGGAGCAAAAAATCTTGGAAGATGGAGACGTATAGGATTTGCGTATCGTCAGCCGGATTCGTTGTGTAAATTGCACAAGGCGCAAAAAAAATTGCGTCTAATAAATCTATGTTTTGTTTAATGCTAATTTGGGGCTGACTGAACGGTGTGTCCGACCGGACTGACGCTCTCGTCAGGCCCCGCGAAGCGAACCGAAAAGTTTCGGGGGATGAGGGGGAGAGGGTGCGGGAGAGGGGGAGCAGGGA
>NZ_ATHV01000038.1 GCF_000422205.1 Desulfovibrio sp. X2 | reverse complement strand
GGTCTCCCTCCCCCTCCCCGCTCTCCCCGCCTCCCGCCCCATCCCACGGAGAATACATGAGCCAGGAACCGAACAAGATCATCTATTCCATGTCGCGCGTCTCGAAGTTCTACGAGAAGCGCCCGATCCTGAAGGACATCTCCCTGTCCTACTTCTACGGCGCCAAGATCGGCGTGCTGGGCCTGAACGGCTCGGGCAAGAGCTCGCTCCTGAAGATCCTGGCGGGCGTGGACACGGACTTCGAGGGCCGCACGGACTGCGCGCCGGGCTTCACCATCGGCTACCTGGAGCAGGAGCCGCTGCTGAACGAGACGCGCACGGTGCTCGAGGTGGTGCAGGAGGGCGTGCAGGAGACGGTGGACCTCTTGAAGGAGTTCGAGGAGATCAACGCCGCCTTCGCCGAGCCCATGGAGGCCGACGAGATGGACAAGCTCATCGAGCGCCAGGGCAAGGTGCAGGAGCGCCTGGACGCGGCCAATGCCTGGGACCTCGATTCCCGGCTCGAGCAGGCCATGGACGCCCTGCGCTGCCCGCCCGCGGACATGACGCTCGACAAGGTGTCCGGCGGCGAGCGGCGCCGCGTGGCGCTCTGCCGCCTGCTGCTCAAGCAGCCGGACATCCTGCTCCTGGACGAGCCCACCAACCACCTGGACGCCGAGACCGTGAACTGGCTCGAGCACCATCTCTCGCAGTACCCGGGCACGATCATCGCGGTCACCCACGACCGCTACTTCCTGGACAACGTGGCGGGCTGGATCCTCGAGCTCGACCGCGGCCGGGGCATCCCCTGGAAGGGCAACTACTCCTCGTGGCTCGAGCAGAAGGAGGAGCGGCTGCGCCAGGAGGAGAAGGGCGAGGCCAAGCGCCAGAAGACGCTCGAGCGCGAGCTCGAGTGGGCCCGGCAGGCGCCCAAGGGCAGGCACGCCAAGAGCAAGGCGCGTCTGGCGCGCTACGAGCAGCTTTTGAACGAGGACGTGCAGAAGCTCGACCGCGAGCTGGAGATCTTCATCCCGGCCGGTCCCAAGCTCGGCAAGAAGGTCATCGAGGTCGAAGGGCTGACCAAGGCCTACGGCGAGCGGCTGATCTTCGAGGACGTGACCTTCACCGTGCCGCCCGCGGCCGTGGTCGGCATCATCGGCCCCAACGGCGCGGGCAAGACCACGCTGTTCCGCATCGTCACCGGCCAGGAGAAGGCCGACGGCGGCTCCGTGGTCGTGGGCGAGTCCGTGACCATGGGCTACGTGGACCAGGGCCGCGACGTGCTGGACAACGACAAGACCGTCTGGGAGGTCGTGAGCGAGGGCCACGACGTGATCAGCCTCGGCGGACGCGACGTGAACTCGCGCGCCTACCTCGGCAAGTTCAACATCACGGGCTCGGAGCAGCAGAAGAAGGTGGGGCTCCTTTCCGGCGGCGAGCGCAACCGCGTGCACCTGGCGCGCGTGCTCAAGTCCGGGGCCAACGTGCTGCTGCTGGACGAACCGACCAACGACCTGGACGTGAACACCATCCGGGCGCTGGAGGAGGCCATCCTGAACTTCGCGGGCTGCACGCTGGTCATCAGCCACGACCGCTGGTTCCTGGACCGCGTGGCCACGCACATCCTGGACTTCGAGGGCGACGGCCGCGTCTCCTTCTTCGAGGGCAACTTCATGGAGTACGAGGAGGACAAGAAGGCCCGCCTCGGCGAGGACGCCCTCATCCCGCACCGCATCAAGTACCGCAAGTTCTCCCGCTAGGCGGGCGGCGGACGCCGCCTGCAGAGAAGTCGAAAGGCCCGGCCGGATGCGCGCATCCGGCCGGGCCTTTCTCGTTTTCCCCTCGCCAGGAACGTGAGGCCGTGCTATATTGCAGGCAAAATTCCCAAGCGAGGTGTTCCATGAGCGTATACGGCATCGCGATCCTTCTTGCGGCGGCGCTGCTGGCCGTGGCCGGTCCGGCCGATGCGTCCGAGGGCTCTCCGGCCGCGCCCGGGGGGACGAGGACCGCGGTCTTCGCGGGCGGCTGCTTCTGGTGCTCCGAGGCGGACTTCGAGAAGCTGCCCGGCGTGATTTCCGTGGAGTCCGGCTACGCGGGCGGCAGCGTGCTCAACCCGACCTACGAGGAGGTCGGCTCCGGCACCACGGGGCATCGGGAATGCATCCGCGTGACCTACGACCCGGCGAAGATATCCTATGCCCAGCTCGTGGAGGCCTTCTGGCGCGACGTGAACCCCACGGACGGGGGCGGGCAGTTCCCGGACCGCGGCTCGCAGTACACCACGGCCATCTTCTACCAGACCGACGAGGAGCGGCAGATCGCCGAGGAGTCCAAGCGCTGCCTGGAGGAGTCCGGCAGGTTCTCGCAGCCCGTGGTCACGCCCGTCGTCAAGCTCCAGGCCTTCTACCCGGCCGAGAAGTACCACCAGGACTTCTACAAGAAGGACCCGGCGCGCTACCACTCCTACCGGTCGCACTCGGGCCGCGACGAGTTCATCCGCTCCCACTGGGGCGAGCATCCCTTCGCGAACCTGCCCGCCTCAGAGTGCGCGGCCAAGGGAACGGAAATGAAGACGGGCGCGGGCGCGGCGGCCTCGGCTTCGGTCCCGGAGAAGAGCTGGGACGGCTACACGAAGCCCTCCGACGAGGAGCTGAGGAAGCGCCTGACGCCCATGCAGTACAAGGTCACGCAGGAGGAGGGCACCGAGCCCGCCTTCCGCAACGAGTACTGGGACAACCACCGCGAGGGCATCTACGTGGACGTCGTCTCGGGCGAGCCGCTCTTCGACTCCACGCACAAGTACGAGTCCGGCACGGGCTGGCCGAGCTTCTGGGCGCCGCTCGAGCCGGACAACGTGGTGGAGCGCGAGGACCGCTCCCTGTTCACCACGCGCACCGAGGTGCGCAGCAGGCACGCGGACTCCCACCTGGGCCACGTCTTCCCGGACGGGCCCAAGCCCACGGGGCTGCGCTACTGCCTGGACTCCGCGGCGCTGCGCTTCATCCCCAAGGAGGACCTGGAGAAGGAGGGCTACGGCGAATACCTGAAGCTCTTCCAGTAGCCCGCAGAGCAGCCTCCGCGGCCGGACCGGCGGAGATGTCGCGGGGGGGGCAGGGTGGCATGCCCTGAACGCCGTTCGGCTTGTTTGAATGGCGTTCTTCGCGTATCTAGGGCGCGACAAGGTTCAAAATCCGTTTCTTCCCGAGACACGCGAACCGGCGGGGCGGGCGCGGCATGGGGCCGCGGGGCGCCTCCGGAAAGGTGATGCCATGGACGACGCCTCGCAGGGCTCAAGGGCCGCGCGCATCGCGGGCGGGTTGCCCATGCCGCCCGCGCTGATCCTCGGCGGGCTGCTCGTCCTGGCCGTGCTCAACGCGCTCGGTCGCGTCGATTTCCTCCTCTTCCACACCCTGGTCGAATTCTTCAGCGCCGCTGTCTGCCTGGCCGTCTTCCTGCTGGCCTGGAACACGCGGCGCTTCACGAGCGGCAACGGCCTGCTCCTGCTCGGCTCGTGCCTGCTCTACGCGGGGCTGGCCGTGGTCCTGCACACCATGGCCTACAAGGGGCTCGCCGTGCTCGGCCACGGCGGGGCGGACCTGCCCACGCAGCTTTGGATCGTCACGCGCATCCTCCTGACCGTGGGCTTCCTGGCCCTGCCCCTGGCCTCGCGCATGAGGATAGGCGACCTCGCGGGCTTCGGCGCGGCCACGGTCCTGGCCGCGGCGCTCCTGTGGAGCGTGTTCTCCGGCCATTTCCCGGTCTGCTACGGGCCGGGCGGGCTCACCCCCTTCAAGAAGGACTCGGAGTACGTCCTCTCCGCGGCCATGCTGCTTTCGGCCTGGCTGGTCTCGCGCCGCCGCCGGGTCTTCGGCCGCAGGGTGGTCAACTACCTCGTGGCCGCCATGCTCGCGGGCGCGGCCGCGGGCCTCATCTTCACCTTCTACGTCAGCGTCTTCGGCCTCTCCATCCTGGGCGGCCATCTGGTCATGCTCCTGGCCATCTTCCTGATCTACAAGGCGCTCATCGAGACCGCCCTGGCCGATCCCTTCTCCTTCCTCTTCCGGGAGCTGAAGCAGCGCGAGACCGAGCTCGTGACCGCCAAGGAGGCGGCGGAGTCGGCCAACGCGGCCAAGGACGTGTTCCTGGCCAACGTCAGCCACGAGATCCGCACGCCGCTCTCCGGGGTGCTCGGCATGCTCCAGCTGCTGCAGAGCACCGCCCTGGATGCGGAGCAGGAGGAATACGTGCGCATGGCCGCGGCCTCGGGCCGGGGGCTGTCCACGGTGATCAACGACATCCTCGACCTCTCGCGCATCGAGGCGGGCCGCATGCCCATCGAGGCGGCGGAGTTCGAGCTCGCGCCCTTCCTGGAGGAGGTGGCGGGCGTCTTCGGCCACCTGGCCGAAGAAAGCGGGCTCATGTTCGAATACGCCCTGGGGCCGGACCTGCCCGCCCGGGTGCGGGGCGACGCCGCGCGCATCCGACAGATACTCTTCAACCTCCTGGGCAATGCCGTGAAGTTCACGGAGCAGGGCCGCGTGGTCCTGCGCGCCGTTGCGGACAATGTCTCCGGAAACGGGAGCCCGGACGCGGAATTCGTGCTGCGCCTCGTGGTCGAGGACACCGGCCCGGGCATCCCGGCCGCGGAGCAGGAGCGCATCTTCGAGCCCTTCGTGCAGGCCGACGGCCCGGCGCGGCGCCGCAAGGGCGGCTCCGGCCTGGGGCTCGCCATCGTGCGCCGCCTGTGCGAGGCCATGGGCGGCACGGTCCGGGTGCAGAGCAGCGAGGACAAGGGATCGACCTTCACCGTGACCCTGCCGCTCGCGGTCGCGTCCTGGGCCAAGGCCCCGGCCGTGCCCGCTCCGCTTGCCGCGCAGGCCGCGCCCGGTGCGCCGGGCAGGCAGCTGCGCATCCTCCTGGCGGACGACGACCGCGTGAACACCCTCGTGGCGCGGCGCCTCCTGGAGCGGGACGGGCACAGCGTGTTCGCGGCCGAGGACGGCGAGCGGGCCCTGGCGCTTTTGCGCGAGCACGACGTGGACCTGGTGCTCATGGACGTGCAGATGCCCGGCCGCGACGGCCTGGAGGCCACGCGGGCCATCCGCGAGGGCCGGGCGGGCAGGCCGGACGTGCCGGTCATCGCGCTCACGGCCCACGCCATGCACGGCGACCGGGAGCGCTTCCTCGCCGCGGGCATGGACGACTACCTGACCAAGCCGGTGGAGGCCTCGGCGCTGCGCCGCATCCTCAGCTCCTTCGCCGGGACGGAGACCGGGGCGGCCTGAAAAGCCTTTCGCCTCCTCCCCGTTTGCCGTATCCTCGCCCTATCCCGCCTTCTTCACGGACTTTTCAAAGGAACGTTCCATGACCAGCGAAGCAGATACCGAGCATTCCGCTCTTTCAGCGGCCGAACTGGACCCCGTCTTCGAGCCCGAGGCCATCGAGCGCCGCTCCATGGAGATCATCGACTCCCTGGTGCCCGAGCCCAGGCCCTTCGAGGGCGCGCAGTGGGCCGTAGCCCGGCGCATGGTGCACACCACGGCCGACTTCGAGCTGCTGGACCACGTCCGCTTCCATCCCCACGCCGTGCTCGCCGGGCTCACCGCCATCCGCGCGGGCGCCTCCATCGTCACGGACACGCGCATGGCCGCCGCGGGCATCCCGCCGCGCCGCCTGGAGCCCTTCGGCTGCCGCGTGCTCTGCCTGATGAACGACCCCGAGGTGGCCCACGAGGCCAAACGGCGCGGGCTCACGCGGGCCCACGTGGCCGTGGAGCGCGCGGCGAGCCTGGAGGGGCCGGTCATCTGGGCCGTGGGCAACGCGCCCACGGCGCTCCTGCGCCTGCTCGACCTGCTGGACGCGGGCCGGGTGCGGCCCGCGCTCATCGTGGGCATGCCCGTGGGCTTCGTCAACGCCGAGCAGTCCAAGGACCTGCTCATGGCCCGCACCGACATCCCCTGGATCGCCATCGAGGGCCGCAAGGGCGGCTCGGCCCTGGCCGCCTGCACGGTGAACGCCCTGGCCGAGCTGGCGCTCTCGCCGCCCTCCTCGGTGCTGGCCGCCTCCGCCGCCGCGCCCGCACGGGACGAGGCGTGAGCACCGGCCGCGTCGTCTTCGTCGGCGCCGGGCCGGGCGATCCCGAGCTCGTCACCCTCAAGGGCCACCGCCTGATCGGCGAGGCCGACCTCGTGCTCTATGCGGGCTCCCTGGTGCCGCGCGCCGTGCTCGCGGGCGCGCGGCCCGGCGTGCAGGTCCTGGACTCCGCGCCCATGACCCTGGAGCAGACCCACGCCCTGCTGCGCGACTGCGCCCGGGGCGGCGGGCTCGCCGCGCGCGTGCACACCGGCGATCCCTCGCTCTACGGCGCCGTGGCCGAGCAGACGGAACTCCTGGACCGCGACAACATTCCCTGGGAGGTCGTGCCCGGCGTGACCGCGGCCTTCGCCGCGGCGGCCGCCGCGGGCACGCCCCTGACCCTGCCGGGCGGCAGCCAGAGCGTGATCATCACCCGCCTGGCCGGGCGCACGCCGGTGCCCGAGAGCGAGTCGCTGCGCTCGCTCGCCGCGCACCAAGCGACCATGGCCGTCTACCTCTCGGCCGCCGAGCCCGAGGCGCTGCAGGCCGAGCTGCGCGCCGCCGGGCTGCCCGAGGACACTGCCGTGCACATCGCGCACAAGGTCGGCTGGCCGGAGCAGGAGCTCATCCCCTCCACCCTGGCCGCGTTCCCGAACGCGGCGCGCAGCAGGCACATCGGCCGCCAGGCCGTGTTCCTCGTCCTGCCGCGGCGCACGGCAGAGCGCTCCAGGCTCTATGATCCCGGCTTCGCCCACGGCTACAGGGACGCCTCGGACTGATTCCCGGCGGAAGCGGCGCGGCGAGGGGGGGCCCCCGTCGGTCGGCCCGTCCCCCCCGCTTCTCCCCCGTTCCTGCCTCCCTGTCGAACGACGGGCATCCGCGAGCTGCCTCGGCCTCGCCGCCGCCTCGGCCGGGGCCTCCGTGCGGCAACGGGATTTCCCTTTTCTCTTTTCAGAAAACCGTGCATATCGAAAAGCGAGGTCCATTGTGCGGTCTGCCATGGACCGCGCGAATCCGAGGCGGGGGGATACTTTCAGACGCGGCACGCAACGTGCCCTGGATCGGAGGTCCGCCATGAAGTCGTTCGCCTGGCTCATCGTGTGCGCTCTTCTCCTGGCATCCGCCTGCTCGAGCAGGCAGAAGCCCCAGCCTCCGCCCTCGTCCGTGGCCGGGATGGAGAAGGTCCTGGACGTGAAGGACGGCGAGGCCTGGCGCAAGCCAGGCGCGACCCTGGCGGACTACGACCGGTTCATCCTCGATCCCGCGCAGTGCCGCATTCCGGGCTACGATCCCGCCACGGCCTCGGTCCCGCCCGACCAGCTGCGCATCCTGGCCGAGTACTTCAGCCGCGTCCTGCGC
This sequence comes from Desulfovibrio sp. X2, assembly GCF_000422205.1. NCBI lineage: Bacteria > Pseudomonadati > Thermodesulfobacteriota > Desulfovibrionia > Desulfovibrionales > Desulfovibrionaceae > Desulfovibrio > Desulfovibrio sp. X2. The sequence continues at coordinate 7,120 of NZ_ATHV01000038.1, read as the reverse complement.
GAGGCGATCCCGTCCGACTATCCGCTCGTGACCTCGCCCGGGCCGCGGACCCTGCGCATCACGCCGATCATCACCGGCGTCGAGCCGTCCAATCCGGTCATGAACACCATCACCTCCGTGGTGCCGCTCGGCATCGTGCTCTCCCTGGCCGAGAGCGCGGCCACGGGCAAGGCCAGCTACGTGGGCTCGGCCTCGGTGGAGATCGAGTTCCACGACGCCCTGAGCGGCGAGCTCGTGGGCCTCTACAGGGGGCAGAAGGACGGCGAGAAGTACGACTCGTCCGGCTTCTCCGAGACCGGCGTGGCCAGAAAGGCCTTCGAGGAGTGGGCCCAGCTCCTGCGCCGGCGCATCTTCACCGCGCGCGGCAAGACCGGCTGAGAAGGGGCGGAACGGGAGAAGGGGCGCGGGCCCGGGCCGCGCTCCGCACCGCCACCGTTCCGTTGCCGCTCCGTTCGCACCGGGCGCGGCGCGCCCGCGCCCGGACGCTTCTCGATTCGCGACATTTTCTCATGAAAACCTCGCAGGTGTGCCGAAAAACACTGTTCTTTCCCCGTTTCCTGCCCGCCCGGAGCGGTGCGCGCCGTCCGTTTCACGGCTTCGGTGTTGAATAATTGCACCGTTGCGGGTAGCTATCGGAAAACACGTCTTCATTATTCAGGGGCATTTCGGGGAACGGACATGGTCGGATATTCCTCCCGGTTGAATCCGAAAAAGCCCGGCTGTTTACGCCGGGCGCGCCTCCTATGTGTTCTCCTGTTTCTTCTCGCCGCCGGATGCGCCGCGGTCGGGCCGGACTACAAGGCCCTCGAGGCGGACACGCCCGAAGAGTGGCTCGACGCGCAAAAGCAGCTCATCACCTCCGACCCCATCCGTCCTGACTGGTGGGGCGTGTTCGGCGATCCGGAGCTGGTCTCCCTGGTGCAGGAGGCCTTTGCCCGCAACCTCACCCTGCGCGTGGCCGGGCTTCGGGTCTACGAGTCGCGCGCGAGCCTCGGCGTGGCCGTGGGCAACCTCTACCCGCAGAGCCAGGCGGCCGAGGGCTCGATCCAGGCCGTCAACCCGAGCGACCGCGCGCCCACCGCGCCCCAGCCGGGCAGTTCCGGCACCTACCCCGCCTACAACCAGGCCTCGGTCGACGCCACGGCGAGCTGGGAGCTCGACTTCTGGGGCAAGTTCCGCCGCGGCGTGGAGGCCGCGCGCGCCGAGGTGGACGCCAGCGTGGCCGACTACCACGACGCGCGCGTGAGCCTGGCCGCCCAGACCGCCCAGACCTACCTGACGCTGCGCATCTACCAGGAGCGGCTGGCCATCGCCCGCGCCAACGTGGTCGTGCAGCGAGAGGGGCTGCGCATCGCCCAGGCCCGCTACCGCTACGGCGCGACCAGCGACCGCGACGTGCAGCAGGCCGTGACCCTGCTCACCTCCACCCAGGCCACCATCCCGAGCCTGGAGAACGGGCTGGCCCAGGCAGAGCACGCCCTGGCCCTGCTCCTGGGCATGACCCCGGGCGAGCTGCACGCGCGCCTGAAGATCGAGCAGGGCATCCCGGACGTGCCCGCCGAGGTGGCCGTGGGCGTGCCCGCGGACCTTCTGCGCCGCCGCCCGGACATCCGCAAGGCCGAACGGCTGGCCGCGGCCCAGTCCGCCCGCATCGGCGAGGCCAAGGCCGACCTCTACCCGTCCTTCACCCTGAGCGGCACCATCGGCTTCCTCTCGAGCTCCGTGGGCGCCTTCGAGCTTTCCGACATCCTCTCCCACGGCTACACGGCCTCGGGGAGCGCGGGCCTGCGCTGGAGCCTCTTCAACTACGGCCGCATCACCAACGCCGTGCGCGTGCAGGACGCCGTCTACCAGGAGCTGGAGACCCAGTACGAGAACACCGTCCTCTCCGCCCTGCGCGAGGCCGAGGACTCGCTCTCCGCCTTCCTGCGCGCCCGCGAGCAGGCCGCGTTCCTGGACAAGAGCGCCACGGCCGCGGCGCGTTCCGTGAAGCTGGCCCTGTTCCAGTACCGCGAGGGCGCCACGGACTTCACCACCGTGCTCACCGCGCAGCAGAACCTGCTGCAGCAGCAGGACAACCTGGCCCTGGCCCGCGGGGCCATCGTCACCAACCTGGCGGGGCTCTACCGCGCCCTGGGCGGCGGCTGGGAAGCCCCGCAGGGCCGGGACGAAGCGCCGCTCGCCGTGCCCGCGAAGGTACGCGAGGAGATGAAGAGCCGCACCGACTGGGGCGGACTGCTCGATACGGACCCTGAAAAGCCGGGCGGGACGCCGAAGACCGACTGGCCGTCCCCCGACTGGTAAGTCCGGCATGACCGGCCCGACAGGCAAGACCGACAAGACAGGTAAGGACAGGTACGCCATGGAGCCCCTCGCCATGCCCCGAAATATCCGAAGCGACCGCAAGGACGAATCGCCCCGGCCGCGCAGGCTGCCGCGCGCGGCGCTGGCCTGCGCCCTGGCGGGGCTTTGCCTCCTCGCCGCGTGCAAGGACAAGAACGCCTACGTCCCGCCGCCGCCCCCCAAGGTCACGGTGGCCACGCCGGTGCGCAAGAACGTCATCGAGTACGTGGAGTTCACCGGCAACACCCAGGCCCAGGCCACGGTGGACCTCATGGCCCGCGTGGAAGGCTTCCTGCGCGAGATAGACTTCAAGGACGGCGCGGTGGTCAAGAAGGGCGAGACGCTCTTCGTCATCGAGCCCGAGCCCTACCAGGCGGCCCTGGACCAGGCCAAGGCCCAGATCGTCACGCAGCAGGTGCTGCTCTCCCAGGCCGAGATCGAGTACGAGCGCGCCAAGAACCTCCTGCGCGAGAAGGCCGGGCCCGAGACCGACGTGGTCAAGTGGGCCACGCAGCGCGACAGCGCCAAGGCGGGCATCGTCCAGGCCAAGGCCCAGGCCGAGGAGGCCGCCATCAACCTCGGCTACACGCGCATCACCGCGCCCTTCGCCGGCCGCATCAGCCGCCGCTACGTGGACAAGGGCAACCTCGTCGGCCCGACCATCAATTCCAAGCTGGCGACCATCGTCAGCGTCGACCCCATCTACGCCTACTTCACCCTGAACGAGCGCGAACTGCTGCGCCTGACCAAGAGCAAGCGCGAGAAGGACGTGAAGCTCAGCCAGCCCAAGGACAGCCCCGTGGAGATGGGGCTGGCCGACGAGGAGGGCTATCCCCACAAGGGCGTCATGGACTACGCGGACCTCGGACTGGACCCGAACACCGGCACGCTCCTCCTGCGCGCGGTCTTCCCCAACGAGCAGTACGGCATCATGCCCGGCATGTTCGTGCGCCTGCGCGCCCCCGTGGGCGAGCAGAACGGCGTGCTGCTGGTGGACGACAGGGCGCTCGGCCAGAACCAGGGCGGCAACTTCCTGCTCGTGGTCGGCCCGGGAGACGTGGTCGAGGCGCGGCCCGTGGTCATCGGTCCCAAGGAGGGCGACCTTCGGGTGATCGAGAAGGGGCTCAAGGGGGACGAGCGCGTTATCGTCAACGGACTGCAGCGGGCCAGGCCCGGCTCCAAGGTGGAACCGGTGGCCGCGGGCGCGGCTCCGGCTCCGGCTGGCAAGCCGACGGGGAGCCCGGCCACCGGCGGCTAGGCCGCGGGCAACGGGAAGCGGGAAGCGGACATGTTCTCGAAATTCTTCATCGAGCGCCCCATCCTGGCGAACGTCCTCGCCATCGTGATCATGCTCATCGGCGTGGTCTCGCTCTTCGAGCTGCCCGTGGCCCAGTACCCGGACATCACCCCGCCCACGGTCACGGTCTCCGCGGTCTATCCCGGCGCCTCGGCCTCGGTCGTGGCGGACACCGTGGCCGCGCCCATCGAGCAGCAGGTCAACGGCGTGGAAGGCATGCTCTACATGTCCTCCAAGTCCGCCAACGACGGCTCCTACACCCTGACCGTGACCTTCGACGTCGGCACCGACCTCGACATGGCCACCGTGCTCGTCCAGAACCGGGTGAGCATCGCCGAGCCGCGCCTGCCCCAGGCCGTGCGCGACCAGGGCATCACCGTGCAGAAGAAGTCCACGGCCATCCTCGAGGTGGTCGCGCTCAACTCGCCGGACAACCGCTTCGACGACCTCTACATCTCGAACTTCGCCACGCTCAGGGTCAAGGACCGGCTGGCGCGCATCCCGGGCGTGGGCGACGTGTCCGTCAACGGCGCGGCCGAGTACTCCATGCGCGTCTGGCTGGACCCCAACCGCCTGAAGTCCTACCGCCTGACCACGTCCGACGTGGAGAACGCCATCTCGGAGCAGAACGTGCAGGTGGCCGCGGGCCAGCTCGGCCAGGCGCCCACGCCCCCGGGCGTGGACTTCCAGTACGCCCTGCAGGCCATGGGACGGCTCCAGGACGTCGAGCAGTTCGAGAACATCATCATCAAGACCTCCTACGACCAGGCCGGGGAGGTGGTGCGCCTGCGCGACGTGGCCCGCGTGGAGCTGGGCGCCCAGACCTATAACATCTTCGCGCAGCAGAAGGGCAAGCCCGCGGCCCTGGTGTGCGTCTATCTCCTGCCCGGCGCCAACGCCATCCAGGTGGCGGCGGACGTGCACAAGGCCATGGAGGAGATGACCCCCGAGTTCCCCGAGGGGCTCACCTGGAACATCCCCTTCGACACCACGCGCTTCGTGCAGGCGGCCATCGACGAGGTCTACATGACCCTGGTCGAGGCGGCGGTTCTGGTGCTCCTCGTGATCATGGTCTTCCTGCAGGACTGGCGCGCCATGCTGGTCCCGGCCACCACCGTGCCCGTGACCATCCTCGGCGCCTTCGTGGCCATGGTCGCCCTCGGCTTCTCGGTCAACCTGATCACCCTCTTCGGCATCATCCTGGCCATCGGCATCGTGGTGGACGACGCGATCATCATCGTGGAGGGCGCGGCCCACCACATGGAGCAGGGACTCTCCCCGCACGACGCGGCCGTGAAGACCATGTCCGAACTCTTCGGACCGATCATCGGCATCACCCTCGTGCTCACCGCCGTCTTCGTCCCGGCGGCGTGCATGGGCGGCATCACCGGGCAGCTCTACCGCCAGTTCGCCCTGGTCATCGCGGCCACCGCGGTCATCAGCGCCATCAACGCGGCCACCCTGAAGCCCACGCAGTGCGCCCTGTGGATGAAGCCCGAGCCCAAGGGAAAGAAGAAGAACGCCTTCTACCGCGGCTTCAACCGGCTCTACGCCGACTGCGAGGAGGGCTACGCCCGGATCGTGACCTGGATGACGGACCACGCCAAGGCCTGCCTCGTGGTCTTCTCCGTGCTCATCGCGCTCACGGTCTGGGGCTTCACCCGCCTGCCCACGGGCTTCCTGCCGGAAGAGGACCAGGGCTACGCCATCATCGCCGTGCAGCTGCCCGACGCGGCCTCCCAGATCCGCACGCGCGAGGTCGTGGACAAGGTCAACGCCATCCTGGCCGACACCAAGGGCGTGGCCGACTGGATCTCCTTCGGCGGCCTGTCCATCCTCGACTCGGCCAACATCTCCAACGCGGCCTCCGTCTTCGTCATCTACGAGGACTGGGCCAAGCGCGGCAAGGACCTGAGCCAGCGGGCCATCGTCACCTCCATCCAGCGCCGCCTGGCGGGCATCCAGGAGGCCGTGTGCGCCGTGCTCATCCCGCCCGCCATCCAGGGCCTGGGCCAGGCGGGCGGCTTCGAGATGGTGCTGCAGGACCGGGGCTCGCTCGGCCCCAACGTGCTCGAGGACGCCTCGCGCGAGATGATCCTGACCGGCCGCACCCAGACCGGGCTGGCCGGGGTGAGCATGACCTACAGCGCCCACGTGCCGCAGAAGTACGTGGACGTGGACCGCGTGAAGGTCAAGACGCTCGGCGTCGCGCTCTCCGACGTCTTCGGCACGCTGCAGGCCTACCTCGGCTCGGCCTACATCAACGACTTCAACAAGTTCGGCCGCACCTACCAGGTGCGCATCCAGGCCGACGCCGCCTACCGCCTGAACGTGGACGACGTGAAGCGCCTGGACGTGCGCAACTCCGCGGGCGAGATGGTGCCGCTCGGCAGCCTGGCCACCATCTCCGACACGGTCGGCCCGCAGATCGTCACCCGCTACGACCTCTACCCGGCCGTCTCGCTCTACGGCGCGGCCGCCCCGGGCTTCAGCTCGGGCCAGGCCCTGAACCTCATGGAGCAGATGGCCTCGGCCAAGCTGCCCCAGGGCATGGGCTACCAGTGGACCGGCATGGCCTACCAGGAGAAGAAGGTGGGCAGCCAGGCCTACTTCATCTTCGCCCTGGCCATCCTGCTGGTCTACCTCGTGCTCGCCGCGCAGTACGAAAGCTGGTCCGCCCCCACCTGCGTCATCCTCGCCGTGCCCCTGGCCCTGCTCGGCACCCTGGCCGCCCTCTACGCGCGGCACATGGACAACAACGTCTACACCCAGATCGGCCTCGTGCTGCTCATCGCCCTGGCCAGCAAGAACGCCATCCTCATCGTGGAGTTCGCGCGCGAACTCAGGGCGGAAGGCAAGTCCATCCATGAGGCCGCGGTCCATGCCTCGCGCATGCGCTTCCGCCCCATCCTCATGACCTCCTTCGCCTTCATCCTCGGCGTCGTGCCGCTGCTCACCGCCTCGGGCGCGGGCGCGGCCAGCCGACAGGCCCTGGGCACCGCGGTCTTCGGCGGCATGCTCGCCTCCACCCTCCTGGCCGTGCTCTTCGTGCCCGTCTTCTACGTGGTCATCCAGACCCTCAGCGAACGACTGGCCGCCAGGAAGAAGAAGTAGACCGGATGCCTCCGGCGGCCAGGGCGGGGGCTGCGCGCCCCCGCCCTGGACCCACCCCGCGCCAGGCTGAGCCTGGACCCCCTTCGCGCGCGGTACGGCTGACGGCCGGGCACAGGCTGCCTGGGCGTGTCCGGTCGTGGAATCGAATGTGTCCGGGATTTTCCTTCGCGCATCTCGCCTGCGGCTCGACGCGCGGAGAAAAATCCCGGACACGATTGCCGTCGGGGACGACTCCCCGAACCCCTCGCCCATAGGCGAAAACTGCTCCCGGTTTCTTCCCTCTCTCCTTTGCCATGGGGCTTCCAGGGCGCTCGCTGCTCTTATCGCAGGCAAAGGAGATGGTGGGGGGCCGTTTTTTCGTCTTCC
>NZ_ATHV01000037.1 GCF_000422205.1 Desulfovibrio sp. X2 | reverse complement strand
AAAGGGTCCCCCTCTCTCCGGCCGCCGGAGGCTCTCTTCATGCTGCTGTCCCTTTCCTGGCTGCGCGAGTTCGTGCCCTACGAGGGCGAGGTCCAGGCCCTGGCCGACAAGCTGACCATGCTCGGCCTGGAGGTCGACGCCGTCGAGCGTCCCTTCGCGGCTCTCGAGAAGATCGTGGTCGGCCACGTGGTCGAGTGCGGCCGCCATCCGGATGCGGACAAGCTCTCCGTGACCCGCGTGGACGTCGGCTCCGAGGTCCTGGACATCGTCTGCGGCGCGCCCAACGTGGCTCGCGGCCAGAAGGTGGCCGTGGCCACCGTGGGCACGACGCTGCCCGACGGCCTGACCATCAAGAAGGCCAAGCTGCGCGGCCAGCCTTCCAACGGCATGATCTGCTCCGAGCGCGAGCTGGGCCTGGGCGAGGGCCATTCCGGCATCCTGGTGCTCGATCCGATGACGCCCGTCGGCCTGTCGCTGACCGAGGCGCTGTCCCTCGAATCCCACGTTCTGGACATCGACCTCACGCCCAACCGCGCCGACTGCCTGTCGATCATGGGGCTGGCCCGCGAGACGGCCATGGCCTTCAACCTTCCCTTTTCCGTGCCGGGCGTGACGCTTACGGAAGACGCTTCCGAGCGCGCGTCCGACCTCGTGCGCATCGAGATCGCGGACCCTGAGCAGTGCCCGCTCTACCAGGGCCGCGTGGTGCGGGGCATGAAGATCGGCCCCTCGCCCGACTGGATGCGCTACCGCCTGATCGCCATGGGCCAGCGGCCCATCAGCAACGTGGTGGACGTGACCAACTACGTCATGCTCGAGACGGGCCAGCCGCTGCACGCCTTCGACATGGACCTCATCGAGGGCGGCACGATCCGCGTGGCCCTGGCCGAGGCGGGCACGGCCTTCGTGACCCTGGACGGCCAGGAGCGCAGCCTCCTCTCCACGGACCTCCTGATCCACGACGGCGCCAAGCCCGTGGCCCTTGCGGGCGTCATGGGCGGGGCCAACTCCGAGATCGGCGACGGCTCGACCAACCTGCTGCTCGAGTCCGCGGTCTTCCGCCCGGGCACCATCAGGAAGACCGCTCGCCGCCTGGCGCTTCACTCCGAGGCCTCGCACCGCTTCGAGCGCGGCGTGGACCAGCCGGGCTCGCGCCATGCCCTGGACCGCGCGGCCGCGCTCATCGCCGAGCTTTCCGGCGGACGGATCGTCTCCGGCGTGACCAGCTCCGAGCCCGAGCCCTGGCAGCAGCCGGTGCTGCGCTTCCGCCCGAAGCGCGCCGGCGCCGTGGTGGGCATCGATTTCGACCCGGCCTTCTGCGAGCGGACGCTTCGCGGCGTGGGCTGCGAGCTGGAGAAGACGGACACGGCCGAATGGACCGTGCGCGCTCCCTCGTTCCGCCGCGACCTCGAGCGCGAGATCGACCTCGTGGAAGAGGTCGCCCGCGTCTACGGCATCGACCGCATCCCCGAAACCATGCCCGCGGTCATCGGCGGCGCCGGAGCGCCCGTGGGCGGCGGCGAGTTCGACTTCCTCATGCGCCTCAAGCACTGGGGCCGCGGCGCCGGGCTTCGCGAGTGCATCTACTACAGCTTCGTGGCCGAGGCGGACCTGGACGCCCTGCGGCTCCCCCGCGAGGGCCGCGTGCGCGTTGCCAACCCGCTGACCGAGGACCAGGCCGTGATGCGCACGAGCGTGGTCGCGGGCCTGCTGCAGGCGCTTCGCGCCAACCTGAACCAGGGCAACGCGGACCTCAGGCTTTTCGAGGTCGCCAAGACCTACTTCGCGGACGAGACGTCCGACACCAGAACGCGCGAGCATACCCGGCTGGGCATCCTGCTGCACGGCGGGCGCTTCCCGGGCGGCCACCCCTGGCCTGCCGACGCGCTGGCCGACTACGCGGACCTGAAGGGGCTGGTCGAGGACCTGGCGCGCGCGCTCGGCGTGTCCGGACTGGCCTTTACCATGGCCGGGGAGCATCCCTTCCTCAGCCCCTGCGTGAGCGTCTCCGCGAACGGCCGCGACCTCGGCCTGCTCGGCCTGCTCGACCCCGAGATCGCCGGGGAGTACCGGGCGCGTTCCGAGGTCTGGCTGGCCGACCTGGACGTGGCGGCCCTGCGCGACGCCTGGAGCGCGGAGAAGATCAGCTTCTGCGAGCTGCCGCGCTTCCCGGCCTCGTGGCGCGACGTGACCCTGGTCACGCCGCATTCCGTGCACGTGGACCAGGTGCTGGCCGCCATGCGCGGGGCGGGCGTGAAGCTGCTCGAGGACGCGCGGCTGGTGGACAGCTACGCGCCCAAGGGCGGGGACGGCCGCAACCTGACCTTCCGCCTGACGTATCGCGCGCCGGACAGGACGCTGCGCGACGCGGACGTGGACAAGGCGCACGGGACCCTGACCGACAAGGTGCTGGCCGCGCTGTCCGTGCGGCTGCAGTAAGCCTGGAGGGGGCATGGCCCCGGACGAGAAGAACATTTACCCGCCGGAGACGGACGCGCCAGCGCCCGCCCGGCGGGTTTTACTTTCCGAGTCCAGGCAGCTATTGATACCCGGCATGGAAGGCCGGGACAAAGCCAAGACCTACAAGATCGGCCAGGCCGCCAAGCTGCTCGAGGTGAAGCCCTACGTGCTGCGCTTCTGGGAAACGGAGTTCGAGCAGATAAAGCCGGTGCGCACACCGTCCGGCCAGCGCGCCTACACCGAGGAGACCATCGAGGTCGTCCGCCGCATCAAGCACCTGCTCTGGGACAAGGGGCTGACCATCGAGGGCGCCAGGAAGGCCCTCGAGGACGACCAGCGCTCGGGCCTGCTGCTCGAGATCGAGTCCGAGCTGCGCGACATCAAGACCCGCCTGGAAGAACTCTAGCTCTTCAGCTCGGTCCGTTTTTTCCCTGACCTCTACACGCATGAACGCGCGATCGCCTGGACCGCCGGGGCATCGCTTGTCCTGTCCGCGCAGATGATGCGCTGATCCGGTCCGCTGCGCCCGGACAGGCCGCATGATATTCTCAGACCAGCAATTATAGAATTGTCCACGGATCATGGACGCAGGGGATGCCGCCTCCCTGAACCGGCGCTCGGGAAATTGCCGCCTCCACCAGTAGACCAGGAAAAATTTCGTTGAAAATTGCCTGTAATGCCAGGACAGTATCCTGGCGTTGCCGAGGGATCGCACTGCAAGCCGGGGCGGAAGGCCCCCTTGGCCTGTTTTTGGCACTTCAAGGACAGCGGCAGGTCATGATCCTGAAACACAGGCGGTGAGCCCGGCATGTCCCTGGGCAGTCTTTTCAGCTCCATCGTGAAGTGGGCCCTCATAGGGCTGGCCGTCCTTTTCTGCCTGCCCTTCGCCTACCTGGGCACCTCGTACGTCTACAGGCTCTTCCACACCTATACGCACGCCTACAGGCTGACGGTCGAGGTCGAGACTCCGCATGGGTTCGTGAAGGGATCAAGCGTCATCCAGGTGACCTTCATCCCGGACATGATCGATTGGAATCCTTCTGCAGCAGGGCTGACAATAAAGGCCCAGGGCGAGGCCATCTTTCTCGATCTGGGCGAGGGCAAGAATCTCGTCGCTGTTCTGGGCTTTGGTCCGACGGGGGCGAATATTGATATGGTAACACATTTGGCCGCCTACGCTTTCCACCGCAACAAGGCCTTCTGGTACGAACAGGCCCCGTCTTGGAAAGGTCGTGCCGAGCTGTACGGTGGTTTGCTTCCGACGCTGGTGACGTTCAAAGACCCCAGCAATCCAGACACTCTTCAAGTCGTGCGCTCGTATGAGTTGGAGAAAATCTTCGGCCCGGGGTACCGTTTCAGCAATGCCTGGATCGACATGACTCATGATCGCCCGACACAGCACGAGATCATAAAGAAACTGCCGTGGGTCGGTAATTACAAAGAAGAGAAGATTGCCGAGCACCGGATGCGGGCAGCTGATTACGGTCTCGGGTCTTCGGGGACACCTGGAATGAAATTCAGCAGGAAGCGATAGCCCTGAAACAGCAGTGAATTTTCCAAACTGAGATCAGCCGGCCACGCTTGCCTTCACCCTGTCGGTGCTGGGCTCCGGCTTCCGGCGGCCATGTCTTGGAGAAGACAGCCGTGACCCCCTCTTCCGCTCTGCTCGAAGGCGGCGACAGTCCGCAGCCCCGCCCGTGCGGCTAGCCCTGTGCCTCCAGCGCCGCGCGCAGCCGTTGCGGGTAGTCCGTGATGACCGTGGTCGCGCCCGCCTCGAAAAGGGCCAGGGCGCGGGCCATGTCGTTGACCGTGTAGAGGTTGACCAGGACGCCGTGCTCAAAGAGGCCGCGCACGAGGTCGAGGTCCGTTATCTCGTCGTCCGGGTGGTAGGCCGCTGCGCCCAGCTCCTTCAGGTAGGCCGCGATGCTCGCCGCGTCGCCCCCGGCCGCGTGGCGCTCTTCCACGAGGGCGCCGCAGGGGAGCGCGGGCGCGAGCCGCACGGCCTCGGCCACGTACGTGTGGTTGAAGGAGGAGAGGAGGACGAGCCCCTCGGCCCCGGCAGCGCGCACCGCGTCCAGCACCTGGGGCACGATGGAGAGGTCCCCGGGCGCGTGGATCTGGTCCTTGATCTCGAGGTTCATGGCCAGGCCGCGGCGCACGGTGAAGGCCAGCGCCTCGGCGAGCAGCGGGATCCTCGCCCCGCGCCCGGCCTTGAGCGCGGCCGCGTCCACCTCGCCCGCGGCCACGGCGCCGTGCGGGTCGCGCGCGGCGAACCACGAGCCCGCGTCCAGGCCCCTGAGCTCGGCCAGGCTGAAGGCCGCGACCGGCCAGGGCGCGCGCGCGGCGAACTCGGGCCGCTCGGCCACGTTCGTGGTGCGCTCGAGCGTGTCGTCGTGAAAGACCACCAGCTGTCCGTCGGACGTGCGCTGCACGTCCATCTCCCACATGTCCGCCCGCGCCCCGAGCGCCGCCTCTGCGGCGGGCATGGTGTTCTCCGGGGCCAGGGAGCGCGCGCCGCGGTGGGCGCAGACGAGGCGGCCGCGCGAGAGGAGCGCGGCCAGGGGCGTGTCGGCGTGCATGAAAAGGTCCTCGTTTCCCGCTGGCGTGGCCGCGGCTAGTCTTCCTTGCCGCGGCTGAAGAAGAGGTTCAGCAGGACCAGGCAGGAGGTGCCCACGATGAGCAGCAGCGAGATGGCGTTGATCACCGGCGTGCTGCCGTCGCGTACCTGGAGGTAGAGGTTGATGGGCAGGGTGGGCTCGGAGCCGACCAGGAAGAGGGTGGTGTTGAAGTTCTCGAAGCTCATGAGGAAGGCCACCGCCGCCGCGCCCACGATGGCCGGGCGCAGGAAGCGCAGGGTGATGTACCAGACGACCTGAAGGCGCGTGGCGCCGAGGTTCAGCGCCGCCTCCTCCAGGGAACGGTCGAACTTCTTGAGCCTCGCCGAGACCACCAGGGTGACGAAGGTGGTGATGAACGAGAACTGGCCCACGACCACGAGCCAGAAGCTCGGGCGGAAGAGCGAGAAGTCCAGGCCGAAGTTGTCGTCCAGGAAGGTGCCCGCGGAGTTGGCCGCGAGCAGGATGGAGATGCCGAGGATGACGCCCGGGATGACCAGCGGCGCGAGCATCAGGAAGTAGAGCGCGCCCTTGAAGCGGAAATCCTCCTGCTCGAAGAGGAAGCTGGCGCAGGTGCCCACCACGGTGGACAGGATGGAGACGAAGAAGGCGGTGCGGAAGCTCGTCCAGATGGCGCGCAGGTTCTGGGCGTCGTGGAAGATGCCCACGCGGTCCGGCCCGGCGGCCGTGAACCAGTCCAGCGAGAAGCCCTTCCAGGGCAGGGCCGGGAAGTCCGAGTTGTTGAAGGCCAGCACGCAGGTGACGAGGAGCGGCGCGAAGAGGAAGACGAAGTAGAGGACGATGAAGGCCAGGTACGACCAGTCGTAGGCCTTGGATGTGGGCAGGCTGCGGATCATGCGGCCACCTCCCCGAGCTTCTGGCGCGTGAGCCTGAGCCCGAGCCAGATGATGCAGGAGCTTAAGAGCAGGAGCAGGAAGCCGAAGGCCGCGCCCTGGTTCCAGTTGAAGCTGGCGATGAACTGGTTGTAGATCTGCTCGGTGAACCACAGCGAGTTCTTGCCGCCCATGAGGTTGGGCGTCAGGTAGTTGCCGAGCGTGAGCATGAAGACCACGATGGCGCCCGAGGTGATGCCGGGCTTGCAGTGCGGGATGATGATCTCGCGCCAGATGACCGGGGCGCTCGCGCCCAGGTCGTGGGCGGCCTCGATGAGGCTGTCGTCCAGACTCTCCATGACCGAGACCAGCGGCACGATCATGAACAGCATGGAGGTGTAGACGAGCCCCATGATCATGGTCGCGTCGTTGTAGAGCATCTCCACCGGCCGGTGCAGGATGCCGAGCCTGACCAGGAAGTAGTTCAGCACCCCGGACTCGCGCAGGAGGATCATCCAGCCGTAGACGCGCACGAGCTCGCTGACCCAAAACGGCAGCAGGAGCATGACGAGCAGCGCGCCGCGCGCCCTGGGGTGGGCCACCTTGGCGATGTAGAAGGCCACGGGCATGGCCAGCAGGAAGGTGATCAGCGTGGTCAGCACGGCGTAGGACGCGGTGCGCACGAAGGTCAGCCAGTAGATGGGCTCGTTGAAGAAATTCATGTAGTTGGCGAGCGTCCAGGCGGGCTCGCCCAGGTCGTTCGTGCCGCGCAGGCTCATGAGCAGCAGGTCCATGTGCGGCAGCACGATGAGCAGGAAGAGCCAGCAGAGCACCGGCGCGAGAAAGATCCAGAAGGCCAGGCGCGAGCCCTTCATGACGCGTCCCTGGCGCTGAAGCAGATGCCGGACTCCGGATGCCAGCCCACGGCGATCTCGTGGCCGGGCGCCAGATGGTCGAAGCGGCGGTTCTGGGGCAGGGTCACGAGCAGCTCGTGCTCCTCCTGCGTGACCGTGAGCAGGCGGCTGTTGGCGCCGTCGAAGAGGATGGCCTTGACCGTGACCTTGAAGGTGTTCAGCCCCTCGGCCTCGCGCGGCTCGATGCGCATGGCCTCGGGCCTGAGGAAGAGGTCGGCCCGGGTGCCGAGCGCGCAGTCCTCCGCGGTGCGCGCCTTGAAGACGTAGCCCTCGTCCGTGCGGATGGACACGCCGTCCGGCCTGCAGTCCACCACGTCGCCCGACCAGACGTTGTTCTCGCCCACGAAGCGGGCCACGAAGGGTGTCCTGGGCTCTGCGTAGAGCTCCTGGGGCGTGCCCACCTGCTCGAAGCGGCCGCGGTTCATGACTGCCACGCGGTCGGACATGACCAGGGCCTCGGACTGGTCGTGGGTGATGTAGATGAAGGTGGTGCCCACCTTGGCCTGCAGCTTCTTGAGCTCGACCTTCATCTGCTCGCGCAGCTTCAGGTCCAGCGCGCCCAGCGGCTCGTCCAGGAGCAGCACCGAGGGCTCGAGCACCAGGCAGCGGGCGATGGCCACGCGCTGCTTCTGTCCGCCCGAGAGCTGGCTCACGCGCTTCTCGCCGTAGCCCGGCAGCCCCACGCGCTCGAGCATGGTCTCCACGCGCCTCCTGATCTCCCCGCCCTTCACGCCGCGGCGCCTGAGCCCGAAGGCGATGTTCTCGGCCACGGTCATCATCGGGAAGAGCGCCAGGTGCTGGAAGACCAGGTTCACGGGCCGCTTGTTGGGCGGCACCCCGAGCATGCTCCTGCCGCGGATCTCTATCTCGCCCGAGGTGGGCGACTCGAAGCCTGCGACCATGCGCAGGAGCGTGGTCTTGCCGCAGCCGGACGGGCCGAGGATGGAGAAGAAGGAGCCCGTGGGCACGTCGAAGGAGACGTCGTCCACGGCGGTGAAGGCCTCGAAGCGCTTGACCAGGCTGCGGATGGAGAGATCGTTGCTTTTGTCCATTGAGAGGGCGTCCATGGGGCGTCTGCAGAGGTTGGCGAAGGTCGGGCGAAAATCGGGCGGCGCGTCGTGCGCGCCGCCGGGACGAAACGCGGGGGCGGGGACGGTGCCGTCCCCGCCCGCCTCGGTCGCGCGTCTGCCTGATGCATCGTCCGATGCGTCAGGCCGTTACTCCGCGGCCTTGATCTTGTCGAGCACCTTGCCCTCCATGGCCTCCAGCTGGGCCGGGACGGGCGGGTACCACTTGATGTTGTCGATCACGGACTTGGGGAAGCAGCGGTCGAAGTTGGCCTGCACATCGGGGGCCACGAACTTGCCCGCGCCCTCGGAGGCCGTGGGGGTGTTCTCCTTGGTCGTGAAGTAGCCCGCGTTCTCGGGCTTCATCATGAAGTTGATCCACTTGTAGGCGGCGTCCAGGTTCTCGGACTTGGCCGGGATGGCGAAGGTGTCGATCCAGCCGAGGGCGCCTTCCTTGGGGGCCACGAAGTCGATGGCCGGGTTCTCGGCGTGCAGCTTCCAGCCGCCGTTGTCCCAGGCCATGGCCACGGTGACCTCGCCCGAGCGCATGGACTGCAGCAGGGCGTCGCCGTTGGCCCAGTAGTTCTGGACGATGGGCTTGGCCTTGATCAGGGTGTCCTCGATCTTGTCCAGCATGGCCTTGTACTTCTCGGGGCTGGAGTACAGGGCGAAGGGATCGTAGCCCAGGGCGAAGCCCATGGCGATGAGGGTCGGGCGCTTCAGGCGGTAGCTCACGCGGCCCTTGTACTTGGGATCGAGCAGGGCCTTGTAGCTGTCAACGCCCGGGGCCTTGTCCTTGTTCACGATGAGGCCGGAGGTGCCCCAGCAGAAGGGCACGGCGTAGGACTTGCCGTCGACCAGGGTGTTCCTCTTCACGGCCTCGAGCATGGAGGGGATGAAGAGCGCCTTGTCGATCTTCTTGTAGTCGATGGGCTTGTAGATCTTGAACTCTTTCTGCACCGAGGAGATGCGGTCCTGGCTCGGCTGGGCCAGGTCGAAGCCCGCGCCGCGCGTGGCGCGCAGCTTGGCGATCATCTCCTCGTTGTTGGAGTAGGTCACCTCCACCGTGATGCCCGTCTCCTTCTCGAACTTCTGCACCAGCTCCTCGGGGGCGTAGCCCTTCCAGGTCAGGAGCCTCAGGGTCGCGGCCTGGGCCGAAGCGGCCAGGACGAAGATCAGGACGGCTGCCAGCGCGATGGTTCTTTTCATTGCGACACTCCCTGTTGACGGTGTGGTATTGATGGTTCTCGGAGACACGCATGCCCCGGATCGACGCGGCACTATAGGCTCGAAATGTGACAAATGCACCATCTTCAGCCTGAAAAAAGTCCACGCAAGATCGTGGCCCCCGGGCTGGAATTCACTGGCGGCCGGGCCTCTCGAATTTTTTCACTCCTGCCCTCCGGGCCGCCTACCGGCCCAGCGCCTGGTCCAGGTCGGCGATGATGTCCTCGGCGCTCTCGAGCCCCACGGAGATGCGGATCATCTCCGGCATGACCCCGGCCTTTTTAAGCTCCTCGGGCGTGAGCTGGGAGTGCGTGGTGGAGGCCGGGTGGATGACGAGGGTCTTGGCGTCCAGGATGTTCGCCAGGTGCGAGCAGAGCTTCACGGACTCGATGAAGCGTTTTCCGGCCTCGAATCCGCCCTTGAGCCCGAAGCCGAAGACCGCGCCCGGGCCGAGGGGGAGGAAGCGCCTGGCGCGCTCGAAGTCCGGGTGCGAGGGCAGCCCCGCGTAGTTCACCCAGGCCACGGCCGGGTGGGTGGAGAGGTGCTCCGCCACCTTGGCCGCGTTCGCCACGTGCGCGCGGGCGCGCATGGGCAGGGTCTCGAGCCCCTGCAGGAGGAGGAAGCTGTTCATGGGCGCGAGGCAGGCGCCCACGTCGCGCAGCATGGTCGTGCGCAGCTTCAGGATGTAGGCCGGGCAGGCCTTTTCGCCGTCCGGCAGGGAGCAGAAGATTTCCGCGAACTTGAGGCCGTGGTAGGCCGGGTCCGGGTCGGTGATCTCGGGGTAGCGGTTGCCCGCCAGCCAGTCGAAGCGGCCGCCGTCCACGACCGCGCCGCCGATGGCCGTGCCGTGGCCGCCGATCATCTTGGTCAGGGAGTAGACCACGATGTCCGCGCCGTGGTCGAAGGGGTTGAAGAGCGGCGGCGGGGCCACGGTGTTGTCCACGATGAAGGGCAGGCCGTGGTCGTGGGCCACGGCCGCGATCCCGGCGATGTCGTCCACGTTGCAGCGCGGGTTGCCGATGGACTCGGTGTAGACGAGCCGCGTCTTCGCGTCGATGGCCTCGGCGAAGTTCCTCGGGTCCGAGGAGTCCACGAAGCGCGCCTCGATGCCGAAGCGTTTCAAGGTGTGGGCGAAGAGGGTGTGCGTGCCGCCGTAGAGGTTCGAGCCGGTGACGATGTTCTGCCCGGCCGCGGCGATGGTGCACACGGCGTTGAAGATGGCGGCCATGCCCGAGGCCGCGGCGCAGGCGCCCGCGGCGCCGTGCAGGGCGGCCAGGCGGCTCTCCAGCACGTCCGTGGTCGGGTTCATGATCCGCGTGTAGATGTAGCCCGGCGTGCGCAGGGCGAAGAGATCCGCGGCGTGCTGCACGGAATCGAAGGTGTAGCTCGTGGTCTGGTAGATGGGCACCGCGCGCGCGTGGGTGGCGCAGTCCGGCGTGTGGCCCGCGTGCAGGGCCAGGGTCTCGGGGGATAGGGGGTTGTCGCTCATACGGGCTCCTGGTGATCGCCGTTCCCGTCCCCGCCGTCGTGTGCGGCCGGGGGCGCGATGACCGGCAGGTTGAAGCAGAACGAGCTGCCCGCGCCGGGCTGGCTCTCCACCCAGATGTGGCCGCCGTGGCGTTCCACGATCTGGCGGCTGATGGCCAGGCCGAGCCCCGTGCCCTTGGGGCGTCCCGTGAGGCTGTCTCCGGCCTGGACGAACTTCTCGAATATCTTTTCCTGGTACTCTTCGGCAATCCCCGGACCGCTGTCCGTGACGCAGACCAGGATGTGCTCCCTGCCGACCCAGCCCTCGCAGCGGACCTCCTTGTCGTCGCAGAACTTCACGGCGTTGGACAGGAGGTTGACCACGACCTGGATGAGCCGGTCGTAGTCGCCGAGCACCGGGGGCATGTCCTGGGCCACGGAGAGGACGAGGGGGATGCCTGCCTCCTGGAAGATGGATTCCGTGGCCAGCACGGCATGCTCGAGCACGTGGGCGATGTTCACCGGCTCCCTCGCGAAGTCCACGCGGCCGCTCTCGAGCTTGGCGATGTCGAGCAGGTCGTTGATGAGCCCGGAGAGGCGCTGGCTCTCGAGGTTCACGATGACCAGGTTCTCGCGCATGTGCTGCATGGTCCGGGCGAGCTTTCCGTCGTCGCCCGGCAGCAGGGGGAAGATGTTCTTCTCGAGCTGCTTGGCGATGATCTGGGTGAAGCCGCGCACGGCCGTGAGCGGCGTGCGCAGCTCGTGCGAGACCACGGAGAGGAATTCGGTCTTGGCGCGGTTGGCCTCCTCGGCCTGCTCCTTGGCGCGGCGATAGCGCTCCTCTGCCCGCTTGTGCTTGCGCACGGCCTCGTGCAGCAGCAGGTTGGCCACGGTCAGCTCCCGGGTGCGCTCCTCCACGCGGCGCTCGAGCTCGTCGCGCGCCTTCTCTATCTCGCGCCTGGCCTCCACCTGGGCCGAGACGTCGCGGCACGAAATCATGGCGTACTTCTGCCCGCCCACGCCGACCACGCGCACGCTGGCCTCGAGCGGCGGGGACTCGCGGCCGTCCGCGACCATCCGGGCGTCGTCGTCCAGGTGCACGATGCCGCCGCCCCGAACCAGCACGCGGCGCAGCCTGGAGGCGCCCCGGCTGGTGAGCAGGCTGTCGATCTTCCGCCCCACCAGCCGCTCGCGCGACAGGCCGATGGCCTCGGCCGAGCCGGTGACGTCGATGACGTGGCCGTCCGTGCCGTCCACGAGAAAGATGGTGTCGCTGCTCTGGTCGAGCAGGGCGCGGAAGCGCTCGAGCTCCTCCAGGCGGCGCTTGAGCTCGGGGTAGTAGCTCTTGCGCGTGGAGCTCTCGCCGAGCCCCATGAGCTTGGCGCGGATGTCCTCGCCCGGCGCTTCCTCTTGCGCTCGGGATGTGGCGGATGCGGCGGACGCGGCGGAGCAGGGGCAGTCCGCGGTCGGTTCCTCGGGGTGCTCAGAGTGCTTGCGCATATATTTCCGCCAGATCGCCGCGGCTCAGGGGGCGTGGGTTGGTCAGCAGGTAGGGCGCGGCCTCGGCCTGGGCCGCGAGGCCGTCCAGGTCCTCCGGGCGCACGCCCAGGGAGGACAGCCGCTCCGTGGCGCCGAGCCGGGCCTTGAGCCCGCGCACCAGGGCGAGCAGGGCGTCGCGGCCGAGCACCGGCGGCGCCCCGGCCGTGATGTCCTCGGGCATCTCCGCGCCCAGCGCCCGCGCCGCGGCCACGTAGCGGCCCGGCGCGGCCTCGAAGTTGAAGGCGATGACCTCCTCCAGGAGCGCGGCGTTGCAGCGCCCGTGGTGCAGGTCCAGGGCTGCGCTCACGGGGTGGGCCAGGGCGTGCACCGCGCCCGGCACGGCGTTGGAGAAGGCCAGCCCGGCATAGAGGCTGCCGAGCATCATGCGGCCGCGCGCGGCCAGGTCCGAGCCGTTGGAAAAGGCCGCGCACAGGCTCTGGCCGATGAGCGTGAGGGCCTTCAGCGCGTAGAGGTCGCTCATGGGCGAGGCGGCGTTGGAGACGTAGGCCTCGAGTGCGTGGCAGAGCGCGTCCAGGCCGCAGGCCGCGGTCAGCTCGCGGGGCAGGGTCGCGGTCAGCAGCGGATCGACCAGGGAGGCGTCGGGCACCACGCTGCGGCTGGCGATGATCAGCTTGCCGCCCGCCTCCTCGTCCTTGATCACCGCGAACTGCGAGACGTCGGAGCCGCTGCCCGCGGTGGTGGGGATGCAGACCAGCGGCGGGCAGGCGTGGCGGACCTTGTCCACGCCCGCGAAGCGGCGGACGTCGCGCCCGCTGCCCGCGACCACGGCGATGCCCTTGGCGCAGTCGATGACGCTGCCGCCGCCGAGCGCCACGATGCCTTCGCACCTCTCGGCCGCGTAGAGCCGTCCGCCGTCCATGACCTCCGCCGCGCGGGGGTTGGAGGAGACGGCCGCGAAGGTCGTGGCCTGTATGCCGTCGTCGGCGAGGCTGTCCTCCACCTTGGCGGCCCAGCCCGCTTCCCGCACCCCGGGATCGGTGACCAGAAGGACGCGGCGCGCCCCGAGGTTCTCGCAGTACCGGCCCGCAAGCCAGGCGGATCCGGTGCCGAAGACGAACTCCGGGGTGAGAAACGTGCGCAGTTCCAGAAAAGCGTGTTCGTCGGTCATCCCCCTCTCTCCTCCCTGGCCGACGCGGACGGGATTCGGGATAATGTTCTGAACCGCTCGTAAATGCAAGGCTTTTTCGGCGTCTCCCGGGCGCGGAATACTTGGCGAAGTCGGCAAAATGTCGTAAGATGCTGCAGATTGGAGGCGCGGCGCGGACGGCCTTTCTTCCCGACCGCCCCAGGCTCCAGTTCATGTCCGACCATGAGGGGAGAACTCCGCGTGAAGACGTTTTTCGCTCCGCCCGAGCGACTCGGCCAGAAGGAGCTCAAGAGGCAGTACGAGGCTTTCAGGGAGTACCACTGCACGGACATGGTCAATTCCCTGCCCGCCCTGGTCCTGGTCCTGAACGAGAACCGCCAGATCGTCTTCGCCAACCGGAGCCTGCTCGAGCTCACCGGCGGGGCGCGCATCGACGAGGTGCTCGGCAAGCGGCCCGGCGAGGTGCTCGGCTGCGTGCACGCGAGCGAGAGCGAGGGCGGCTGCGGCACCACGCCGTTCTGCGCCGAATGCGGCGCCGTGCGCGCCATCCTCTCGAGCATCGAGGGCTACCAGGAGACCCAGGAATGCCACCTGCTGCGCAGGCAGGAGAGCCTGCTCGAGGCGCTCGACCTGCTGGTCACGGCCGTGCCCTTCGACCTCTCCGGCGAGCACTTCACCGTCTTCACCATCCTCGACATCAGCCACCACAACCGCCGCCGCGCGCTCGAGCGCATCTTCTTCCACGACATCATGAACACCGCCGGGGGGCTCCGCGGCCTGGTGGAGATGCTCAAGGAGGAGGTGCCGCCCCACCTGCGCGCAGACGTGGGCGTGCTGCACGTCTCCTTCGAGCGGCTGGTGGACGAGATCGCCAGCCAGCGCGAACTGATGGCCGCCGAGTCGGGCGAGCTCGAGGTGCGGCCCGTGCAGCTCCTCTCCTCCGACGTGCTGCAGGCCGTGGCCGACGTCTACCGCCGCCACGACGCGGCCGAGGGCAAGGTCCTGCGCATCGCCCCCGGCTCCTGCGCCCTCGCCCTGGAGACGGACTGCGCCCTGCTCACGCGGGTCATCGGCAACATGGTCAAGAACGCGCTCGAGGCCTCGGGCAAGGGCTGCGCCGTCGAGCTCGGCTGCACCCAGGAGAAGGATCGCGCCTGCTTCTGGGTGCGCAACGAGCAGACCATGTCGGAATCCACGCGGCTGAACGTCTTCAAGCGCTCGTTCTCGACCAAGGGCGCGGGCAGGGGGCTCGGCACCTATTCCATGAAGCTGCTCGGCGAGCGCTACCTCGGCGGCGAGGTCTCCTTCTCCTCCAACGGCGCGGGCACGGTCTTCACGCTCCGCCTGCCGTTTTCCCGCCGCTCGGGCCAGTCCCCGGGCCAGTCCCCGGACCAGTCCCCGGGGCTGCCCCCCGGCTCGTCCGACCCGTCCGGCTCCCCGCGCTAGCCTTCGCCCCGGCAATCTTCGCCCGGCGGTTGCGGCCCCGTCCAGCGGGGCGTAGTCTCCCGCCAGAGGTACGCCCATGTCCGAACCCTGCGACATCCTGCTGACCGCGGACCTGCTCCTGGCCCAGGACGACGCCCGAAACGTGGTCGAGGACGCTGCCGTGGCCGTGGTCGGCCGCCGCATCGCGGCCGTGGGCCCGGCCGAGCGGCTGGACGAGGCCTTCTCTCCCGCCCGCCGCCTGGATCTCGGCCGCGCCCTGCTCATGCCGGGGCTCGTGAACGCCCACACCCACGCCTCCATGACCATGTTCCGCGGCCTGGCCGACGACCTGCCGCTCATGCAGTGGCTGCAGGAGGCCGTATTCCCCGTGGAGCGGCGGCTGACGCGCGAGGCCGTGCGCACCGGAGCGCTCATCGCCTGCGCCGAGATGATCCGCACCGGCACGACCTGCTTCCTGGACGGCTACATCCTGACCGACGAGGTGCTCGCGGCCGCGGACGAGGCCGGGCTTCGGGCCGTTGTCGGCGAGGGGCTGTTCGCCTTCCCCACGCCCGCCGCGGCCTCGGCCGAGGAGGCCATGGAGCGCGTGCGCGCGCGCCAGGCCGCGCTCGCCGGGCGTCGCCGCCTGCGCCAGTGCGTGCTGCCGCACTCCATCTACGCCACCACGCCCGAGATCCTGCGCAAGGCCTTCGACCTGGCCCGCGAGCTCGGCGTCCCCCTGGCCCTGCACCTGGCCGAGAGCGCGGGCGAGACCGCGCAGGTGCTCGCGGCCCACGGCGCGCGGCCCGTGGAGTTCCTGCGCCGCGAGGGGCTGCTCGGTCCGCGCCCCGAGGGGATGGATGGCGGAAAGGCCGACGGCCCGGACCTGCTCCTGGCCCACTGCGTGGACCTCACGCCGGAGGAGATCGCGCTCCTCGCCGCGTCGGGCGCGCGCGTGGCCCACTGCCCGGAGAGCAACGCCAAGCTCGCCTCGGGCTTCGCGCACGTCGCCGCCCTGCGCGCCGCGGGCGTGTGCGTGGCGCTCGGCACGGACGGCGCGGCCAGCAACAACGACCTGAACATGTTCGGCGAGATGAACAGCGCCGCGCTGCAGGCCAAGGGCCGCGCGCGGGACTCCCAGGCCCTGTCCGCGCAGGACGTGCTGGACATGGCCACGCGCGGCTCGGCCGAGGCCGTGGGCTGGCCCGAGCTCGGCCGCCTCGAGGCGGGCGGCCCGGCCGACCTCGTCGCCCTCGACCTTTCGCGGCCGAACCTCATGCCGCTGCACGATCCCGTGGCCCAGGTGGTCTATGCGGCCACGGGCCACGAGGTGCGCCTGACCATGTGCGCGGGCCGCGTGCTCTACGAGGACGGCCGCTTCACGACCCTGGACATGGACGATCTTTCGCGCCGGGCGCGCGAGCTGGCCGCCTGGGTGCGGGGAAACGGCGCCGGGGCGAGGTGAGGGCGCGCCCCCCGGACGGGCGCGTTTTTCGTGAAATCGTTGACAAGAACGGCAAAGGGGTGCCAGACCTCCGCTGTTTCGCCTGCCGCATCGATCCGGTCGGCGGCCGCCCTGGCAAGGCGCCCGGGACCGCCACGGGAAAAATACCTGATGAGGGGAAAGCCATGAGGAAGTTGTTCGTTCTGTTCGCCGCCGCGCTCCTCGCCTGCGGCCTCGTCGTCCAGGCCCCGGCCGCGGCCCATGCCCAGGCCAAGAAGAAGCTCAAGGTCGCCTTCGTGCTCCTCGAGTCCGTCAACGACCACGGCTGGACCGAGGCCCACGCCGAGGCCATCAGCTACCTGCAGAAAGAGATGGGCGACCAGGTGGACGTGGCCTGGACAGAGAACATCGTCAGCCCCACGGACGCCGAGCGCGTGATGCGCGACTACGCCCAGAAGGGCTACGACATCGTCTTCGGCACCACCTTCGGCTACATGGACGTCATGGCCAAGCTGTCCAAGGAGTTCCCCAAGACCCATTGGGACCACTGCTCCGGCTACAAGACCACGTCCAACATGGGCAACTACTTCGCCCGCATGTACCAGGCCGAGTACCTGGCCGGGTACATGGCCGGCCTCATGGGCTACAAGAACGTGGGCACCGTGGCCACGCAGCCCATCCCCGAGCCCATCCGCGGCATCAACGCCTTCACCATCGGCCTCGTGAAGGGCCTCAAGGAAGCGGGCGTGAAGTACGACGAGAACAAGGTCGACACCGTGGTCTGGCTCAAGTCCTGGCGCGATGCCCAGGGCGAGACCACCCTGGCCGAGACCCTGGCCGGACGCGGCCACGACCTGATCCGCCAGATGGCCGACACCCCGGACACCTCCAAGGCCGCCTGCGCCGCGGGCGTGCCCGCCATCGGCTACGGCATGGACGCCGCCCGCTACGGCGCGGACTGCGCCCTGGTCTCCACCGCCTGGAACTGGGGCCCGTACTACGTGCGCCAGGTCAAGGCCGTGCAGAACGGCACCTGGAAGCCCGAGGCCTACTGGGAAGGCTTCTCCGCCGACATGGTCAAGCTCTCGCCCTTCGGCAAGAAGGTGCCCGAGGCCGTGCGCACCAAGGTGGAAGCCGAGCTGGAGAAGCTGAGAAAGGGCCAGGACGACATCTTCATGGGTCCGCTCTACGACCAGAGCGGCAAGCTCATCGTGCCCGCGGGCAAGAAGGTCTCGGACCAGGACCTGCTGACCAAGCGCTTCTTCGTCAAGGGCGTCTCCGGCACCATTCCCGAATAACCAGCGACGTGAAGGCCCCCGGCCGCGAAGCCGGGGGCCTTTTTGCGGACATCACATGACCATCTATCCGACCAGCGAATCCGGCGAAAAGACCCTGCTCCAGGTCCCGGGCCTGCCCTACGGCGTGGAGCTGCCCCTGGTGAAGCTCCCGGGGACCAGGAACGGCAGGCGGCTGCGCATCGCCTCCCTGAACCTCGTGGGCCAGATCAGGCTGAACCACGACCTGGGCCACCTCCTGGCCGAGCGCATCCGCGCCGAGATCGGCGACCTCGACGGCGTCGCCGTGCTCACCGTGGTCGAGAAGGCCCTGCAGCTCACCCAGGTCGCCGCGGGCGAGCTCGGCCTGGACGCCGTGGCCGTGGCCTACAACCGCGTGAAGCCCCACATGGAGGCGGACAGCCGCCCCCTGGTCCAGGTGGGTTCGGAATCCGTGACCTCGGGCGGCAAGCTCCTGGCCCTCTACGAGCGCGACATCCACATCCTGGCCCAGGCCACGCGCGGCATCATCCTCATCGACGACGTGGTCTCGAGCGGCGGCACCATCCTCGGCCTGCTCGACCTCGTGGAGGCCGCGGTGAACTCCGTGGGCCGCCCCGCGCCCGAGCTGCTCGGCATCTTCTGCGCGGCCCAGGAAGGCAAGCCCCGCGTGCGCCTGCCCGCCCCGGTGCACGCCCTGGCCAGCCTGCCCACGCCCGAGGAGCTGGGGTAGGCGAGGGAGAACAGGAAAGAGAATCGGGGAGGGGGAGAAGGACC